>CAYQDH010000540.1:1842-3814 GCA_964416075.1 uncultured Anaerolineales bacterium
CGATCTGGAGCCGTACTCACCCATCATGCGAGCCTTTTTTGCCTGGCAGGAGCGTTGGGGTCTACGGCACAACGACCGCCTTACCGTGGCGAGCCGTGCGTTGCAGACCTTGGCCTGGAGCACGGGAATATCGCCTGGCCGGGTGCATTATGTGCCGAATGGTGTGGTCTGGCACGATGTGGCGGGCCACGAGAAGAGCCTGCATCTCCAGCCTGCGGACCCACGGGAGGCACGACCCGCAACGAGGGTGGCTGCGAGCGAGGAGGTGCGGCGTCGCTATGCGCTGGGCAGCGCGCCGGTAGTTTTACTCTATACGCGCTTTTTCGAGTACGAGCCAGCGCGCGCCGTCGCGGTGTGGCGACGCATCGTGCAGGAACTGCCATCCGCGCGGTTGCTGGTGGTCGGTGTGGCCCTTTTCCCCCAGGATGATGTGCAGTTCGACCGGTTGGTAGGCGAGGCGAGTCTCACCCCCAGTGTTGTGCGGGCCGGATGGGTGTCCGAAGAGGAGTTGCCGGCACATTTTGCTGCCGCCGATGTGGCTCTATACCCTTTTGATGATACGCTGGTGAACCGCTGCAAGTGTGCGGTCAAGCTCATCGATCTGCTGTCCGCCGGCGTGCCTGTGGTGGCCGACGCGGTGGGCCAGAATACCGAATATATCACTCACAATGAGACGGGGATCTTGGTGCCCAGCGGCGACGTTAGCACTATGGCCGCTGCCGCCCTGAGACTCTTGTGCCAGGAGACCGTGCGACGCTCCCTGGGCGATGGAGCAGCAGCATGGATGGCCAAGCAATTTGCATGGGCGACCTTGGTTGACCGTGCCCTGGCCGCCTACGGTGACTCTGATGAGCCATCCATGGGCGGCTGATCTCCGGGAGCCGGGGCGCCGGGCGTTTGCTCGTCGGGCGATGACTCGCCTTCGCCGTACTCGCTGAGATCGCTGACGCGCGCAGGCGAGTCAGGATCGGGCTGGCGGCGCTGCAACAGGATCTCTGCAAAAGGTGCCTCCTGGGTGGCCTGGAGATACTGCTGCTTGACCAGTTCCAGGATGGCCATGAATGTAATCAACACCTCGGTGCGCGAGCGCGCACGGCGCATCAGGTCGCTGAAACGCACGAGCGGCTGCTGGCGCAGAGCGTCCTGGATCGCGCGAATGCAGTCTCCTATGCGCACCGCCACGGGGCCCACCACGCCATCGACCGGAGGCTGTAAGGGGTGGGTGGCCAGCGCACGCCTCATAGCGTCCAGTAGCTCCAGCGGCGTCACCTGTCCGGGTTCCAGAGGTTTGTCCATCTGGGGTGGGGCCGCGACTCGGGGATAACTCTTGAGCCCCGCCTCTTCGATCTCTCGCAACTGCAGTGCCAGTGCCTTAAAGTGCTTGTATGCCTCCAATTGGCGGGCCAAGGCTTCGCCGACATCTTCTTCATCTTCGTCATCGGCGGCTTGCGGTGGCCGGGGCAACAGGTGGCGCGACTTGATCACTACCAGTTTTGCGGCGATGACCAAA
This sequence comes from uncultured Anaerolineales bacterium, assembly GCA_964416075.1. Classification (GTDB taxonomy): domain Bacteria; phylum Chloroflexota; class Anaerolineae; order UBA1429; family UBA1429; genus CAYQDH01. The sequence continues at coordinate 3,353 of CAYQDH010000540.1, forward strand.
AAGTCCGCCAGGCTTGCCGCAGGCACATCCCTCAATTGATCAATCGAGGCGAGGTACTGGTCAGCCACCAGGGCCAGGGAAACACGGCTGATGTCCAGCTCTTCGCGCTCGATGAGCCGCAACAAAAGATCCAGTGGACCTTCGAACACGTCGAGGGTCACATGGTAGGGGATAGCAGCCGTCATGCCTCTGGACTCGCCGCGGTCTTCCATCAGGGCGCGGCCACCAAGACGATCCCGACCATTCCCGCGCCCGAGTGCACAGAGAGCCCAGGCGTAATCTCGACAAAGGGCAACTCCGCAGGGCAGTTGGCACAAGACCTGAGTTGATCGGCAAACCTGGCGGCCTCCGCGGGTGCGGCCACATGTAGGATCGCCATGCGCTCGGGGACTTGGCCCCGTAGCGCCTCCGCTGTGAGGTTGGTCACTCTCTCCCAGGCGCGTTTGCGCGTGCGCACGCGTT
>CAYQDH010000541.1:0-2984 GCA_964416075.1 uncultured Anaerolineales bacterium
GGCGGCGGCATGGCCAACACCTTCTTCAAGGCCAAGGGATACGAAATGGGCGATTCACTGGTGGAGGCCGATAGTGTGGCCTATGCAGGTGAGCTGATACAAAAGGCGGGCGGCAAGCTCGTCTTGCCCGTCGATGTGGTCGTTGCCGATGCCTTTTCGGCCGACGCCCGCAAGAAGACCGTCCCCGCGGACGGCGTGGAGACGGGCTGGCGTGTTCTAGATATCGGTCCCCAGAGTGTGGCCATCTTTGCTGAAAAGATCAGGGGCGCCAAGACCATAGTCTGGAACGGCCCGATGGGGGTCTTTGAGATGGCCCCATTTGCGGAAGGCACTTTCGCCATTGCCAGGGCGCTGGCTGATACCGCGGCCACCACCATCGTTGGCGGCGGCGATTCGGCGGCTGCTGTGGAGCAATCAGGGTTGGCCGAGCGAATGACCCATATCTCCACAGGCGGTGGCGCTTCCCTCGAGTTCCTGGAAGGCAAGGAATTGCCCGGCATTGCCGCCCTGAGCAACAAGTAATGGCTAGCTAAGACGGGACATGCCACGCATCGTATGGGTCGCGTGTCCCGTCTCGCTTGGCCGGTGATAGGAAGCAGGGATGAGATGACCACAAGACTCCAGCGCATCGGCGTACTAACTAGCGGCGGTGACAGTCCGGGGTTTAACCCCTGTATCCGTGCGGTCGTTCGCATGGCGCTTCGCTATGGCTGGGAGCCATGGGGCATACAGAGCGGTTTCGAGGGCCTAGTCAAGGGGGAATCGAGCCTGCTGACATCGCGCTCGATGAGTGGCATTATTGGGCAGGGCGGCACCAAGCTAGGGTCATCGCGCAGTGGGGCATTCCAGACACCCAAAGGTTTCCGGGATGCTTTGCGCCATGTCCACGAAATGGGACTCGATGCCGTTGTGGTCGTCGGCGGGGATGGCTCTATGCGTGGGGCGTTTGCACTTCAGAGCGCTGGCGTGGCAACCGTGGGCATCCCAGGCACCATTGAAAACGATATCTATGGCACAGACGTGGCCATCGGTGTAGACAGCGCGCTGAACATAGGGTTGGATGCCATCGATCGCATCAAGGATACGGCGTCCGCCCACCAACAGGTTTTTATCATCGAAATGATGGGCGAAAAGTCAGGTTATCTGGCGCTGATGTCAGGACTGGCCGGCGGAGCCGAAGTGGTCTGCGTTCCGGAGGTGCCCTTTACCCTGGAAAAGGTGGCAGCGGATGTCGCCGATGCCTACGTGCGTGGCAAGACCCACTGCATCATTATCGTTTCCGAGGGCGCCGTACCTCATGCAGCAGAGATCGCCGAGTACCTGCGAGCCAAAGAGCAGGAGACCGGCTTTGGCGCGCGATTGAGCATCCTCGGACACATCCAGCGGGGCGGGCCAGCTACTGCGCAGGACCGCCTACTAGCCACCCAGCTGGGGGCAACCGCGGTCACCCAGCTTCACGATGGAGCCAGCGGGGTGATGGTGGCGCAAGTTGACGGCAAAATCACCACGGTTCCGCTCGAGCAGGTAGCACAGAAGACACGCCCGCTCAACCAAGATTACTATGCGCTATCGTCAAGTCTGGCGCGCTAGCAGGCCCGAGCCAACGAAAAGAGCCGTCCCTTGGGGGATGGCTCTTTCTTGTTTCTCGGTCAGTGGCGGATCAGGTCGCTGAATGCGCAGCAGGGATCTACCTCTTGGATTGCGCGGCGACGGCCGCAGCAGCCTCCGCGGCTGCCTGAGGATCGAGGTAATAGCTACGAATGGGCTTGAGCTGGTCATCCAACTCATAGACCAATGGTTGGCCCGTCGGGATGTTCAGCTCTGGAATATCCTGATCCGAGACTCGATCCAGATACTTGACCAAAGCGCGCAGGCTGTTGCCGTGCGCGGCCACGAGAACTCTCTGTCCCGACCGAACGACGGGCGCGATGGTCTCGTGCCAATAGGGCAGCATGCGGGCCACAGTATCCTGTAAGCTCTCACAGCGCGGTATCTCAGCTTCAGATAGGTCCGCATAGCGTGGGTCCAGGCCGGGGTAGCGCGGATCGCTCACATCCAAAGGTGGTGGCGGTATATCATAGCTGCGACGCCACACGTGGACCTGTTCATCGCCGTGGAGTTCGGCGGTCTCCTTTTTGTTCAAACCTTGCAGCGCCCCGTAATGCCGTTCATTAAGGCGCCAGTGGTTGTGGACAGGGATCCACATCAGATCCATATCTTCCAAGATGATCCACAAGGTCTTGATGGCGCGCTTGAGGACGGACGTATAAGCAACATCGAAAGTATAGCCACTCTCTGTCAACAGCTTGGCCGAGTTCTTGGCTTCCTGGACGCCACGATCCGAGAGGCCAACATCGGTCCAGCCGGTGAACCGATTGACCTCTTTCATGTTCCAGGTGCTCTCACCATGTCGAACGAGAACCAGTTTGTACATATTCCATGCTCCACATTCGTGTGACCTTGACTGAACAATGGTCGTGATTCTGCTTGAGAATAAGCGAATAGTCAAATCCCTGCAGGTCCCTCCGGGACCAGGTTAGTGGCACCCTCAAGGCTTCAGTGGGGCCATGGTGCCGAAAATCATCCAGTGCTCGCCCAGGCCAAGCAACGCATAGCGATCGGACAGCGCTGCACCAATGGGGCTGCGTATGAACTCGAACGTCGTGCCCTTTTCCAGCGAAACGACAATCGCGCCAGCGCCTTGTCCTTTCAGCATTTCCAGGCGATCGATGCCACTCTCGAGCCTTTCGGTGATCTGCCACCCGTCGGCTGTCTTTTCTCGCTCGCTGATGATGAGCTGACCATACTCTTGCTCTGGCGTGCGCTCCAACCAGAGTGCCCACCCGCGGTGGCCACTGTAGTAAAAGACCTCGGGCACCCGCGCCCAATCATGGATAATGGCTACCGGCGCCTGTGCGGGGGCATATCGGCGGACGGCCTGCGCCACATCCATTGGAAGGCCAGCGCCCGCGGGCAGGGACTGA
>CAYQDH010000541.1:2994-3792 GCA_964416075.1 uncultured Anaerolineales bacterium
ACAGCGGCTGCAAGTGGGCCAATGTACTGCGCAAGCTCAGAACCAGCAGCAGGGCCACCAAGAGTGCGCCCAGATACCGGCCAACTACGGGCAGATCGAGGTTGATTGCCTTTGGCGCTGCGAGAGCCGCAAGGGCCTTGCCGACAAAGAGAGCGGCCACAGGGATCAGAGGAAGTTGATAGTCCTCGTGCTGTCGGTTGCCCTGGGCCACAGCGAGGATAAACAGCATAACGGCGCCCAACCAGACATAGAGCACCCCTTCCTGGCGTCGCGGCCTGATGGCCAGCCCCAGCACTAGCAGCAACGCACCATAGGGTCCCAACCACATGCCTCTAAGCCGCACTAACATCACCCGGTAGAAATCACGGCTCAGGAGCTGCCCTAGGGTGTCGAATTTCCCACTCCCGGGCCATCCTCCCGCGATACCATACACTGTCATCCCACTTGCATAAAAGTTACTGCGCGCATACGCATAGTACGCTATCGCCGGCAACAGGGCCGCGAGGACAAAGAGCCAGAGGCGGGCTTGGGCGAAGAGCTGCCCACGATATTTGGCCCATGCGGCGTAGAACAGAGGAATGCCCATGTACAGAGAGGGAATCTTGGTCAGGAATGACAGAGCCGCCAGGCATACCGCGGCTACGTAATCGAGCCAACGGTCGCTGTCCAACCAGCGCGTGAAAAAGACCAGCGCGCCTACAGACAAAAAGAGCACCGTGGCATCTGGCTGCACGTTGCGGCCGTAAAAAACAAATAAAGGAGACAAACCCATGAACAGAGCCGCTAGCCATCCCGCCA
>CAYQDH010000542.1:0-3790 GCA_964416075.1 uncultured Anaerolineales bacterium
GGCACACACCCAAGATGCGATGCATGCGATCCGAATAGTGCGTACCCCCACGCTTGCGGTCCAGATGCAATCCTAGCATGTCGCCCTCCAGGGCCCTGGCCCCCAAAGCCAAGACGTGCCGCGAGGAAAGAACATTTGTTCTATGCTCAGTCTATCCTACGAGCACTTGGCTGTCAAGGGCTATAACGGCAACTTTCCCAAACGATCTATTGGCCTCGGGTTTGGGATAAGCGCGGCAAGCCGCTTCCGGTGCGCCGATATCAGCGGGCCTCCAAGTCGACTTTACTCTACGGGTCTCCATAGTCTATAATGAGGTGTCGGCGCCGGTGGCTCGCAGGTGACAGTTAGCCGGATGATTTGCCCAACGCGGTTAGGCCAGTGCCCCTACTGCCACGTACGCCGGACGTTCAGACCAGAGGGGTGATAGGAGGATCGATGGGCAAGAATCCAACAGGAGCGTACAGCGATCCTCCCATCAGCACACAGCTGTTGTGCGACTGGGTCACCCAGGCAGGCGCCATGGCCCTAGACCGTTGGCGAAAACACGACATGTGGCTCAAAGGAGACCTGACGCCTGTAACATCCGCCGATACTGAGGTTGAGAGCTATTTGTTGGAGCGGATAAAACATCACGACCCTGACAGCGCCATCCTGAGCGAGGAAGCTGGCTATCGTCCCGGCCAGGGGCCGTACACCTGGGTATTGGATCCTGTGGATGGTACGCGGGCCTATGCCAGTGGGTTGCCCGTCTGGGGGATCTCGTTAGGGCTCATCCGAGAGGGACAACCTTGCGCTGGTGTATTCTACCTGCCAGCCCTGGGAGATCTGTACTGGGCAGACGACAAAACCGCCATGCACAACGGGACACCTGTGGTATGCACCACAGGTCTAGCGGTGGACCATCCTCTGGCTTTTATCGCTGTAGGCTCGAATGCCCATTTGCGTTACGACGTCAGCTATCCGCGACTGCGTTCCCTGGGCAGTACGGCGGCGCACCTGGTGTATGTGGCCTGCTCCACGGCTATTGCTACCTTGACACGACGGGTAAGCCTGTGGGATGTGGCAGGGGTGTTGCCTTTGCTGGCGCACTGCGGTGTTCGGGTGGCGTATCTTTCGGGCAGCCCCTTTATCGCTGGTGCGCTTATGAGGGGAGAACGCATGCCGGAGCCGGTTCTGGCGGCTCGCCCTGCGGTGTGGGACACGGTGCGTGGCTACATAGGTAACCGCATGCAGGCATTGGGTGAGGATGCAACCGACTCCTAGGAACAGTGGGGGAAATAGAAAAAGCCACCCTCCAGAATTGAACTGGAAACCGGGCGCTTACGAAGCGTCTGCTCTGCCGATTGAGCTAGGGTGGCATCAGGTACCTACTACGAACCCGGTCAGTATATCATGGCCGACCCTGTGCGTCAAATCATTCGGTCTGGCCCGGGAAAGGAGGGCCCATGCACCAAGCCCTGTTATACGATAAACAAGAGGAAGCGCGAGTTCGCTGCAAGCTTTGCTCACACCGCTGCTTGATCGCCCCAGGCAAGCGCGGTATCTGCCAAGTACGAGAAAACCAGGACGGCACGCTCTACAGCCTGGTGTATGGCGAGCTCATCGCCCAATCGGTGGACCCCATCGAGAAAAAGCCACTGTTTCACTTTTACCCCGGGAGCAGGTCATTCTCCATCGCCACCCCTGGCTGCAACTTTAGCTGTACTTTTTGCCAGAATGCTGACATATCCCAGATGCCTCGCGATCGTGGTGCCATCCAGGGAGAGCAGGTTCCGGTGGAGATGGTGATCGCGGCGGCCAGGCGATATGGATGTAAGAGCATCTCATATACTTATACCGAGCCAACCATCTTTTTCGAGTATACGTACGATGTGGCGCGCCTGGCCCATGAATCGATGCTAACTAACGTATACGTGACTAACGGCTACATGACGCCCGAAATGCTAGAGATGGTGACCAGCCACGCAGGACCACCGCTGATGGATGCGGCCAATGTCGATCTCAAATCGTTTCGCGACGAGTTCTATCGCAAGGAATGTGGCGCATCTCTACAACCGGTGTTGGATAGTCTGAAGATGATGAAGCAGCGTCGCGTGTGGGTGGAGGTGACGACGTTGGTCATCCCTATGCTGAATGACTCGGATGGTGAGCTGCGCGAGATCGCGGATTTCATCGCTAAGGAGTTGGGAACTGAGACGCCGTGGCACGTCAGCCGCTTTCACCCCACCTATCGCCTCACGGATCGCCCACCGACGCCCGCGAGCACGGTGCGCCGCGCGCGGGACATTGGCCTGGCGGCGGGGCTGCAGTACGTGTACGAGGGGAATATCTCAACGACCGGCGGAGAGGATACCGTGTGCCCCGGATGCAAACACGCCGTGATCCGCCGTTCGGGGTTCAACGTGCTACGTCACGAAGCACAGAAGGGTCGTTGTCCCCATTGCGGGTCGAAAATAGCGGGCGTGGGCCTATAGCTGCCCTAGACGTTGAAACGTATGTTGAGGATATCTCCATCCTGCACGATATAGTCGCGCCCTTCCAGGCGCAGCTTGCCCTGTTTGCGCGCCTCGGCGAGGGTGCGGCAGGCGATCATATCCTCGTAGGAGAGCACTTCGGCGCGGATAAAGCCGCGAGCCAGGTCGGTGTGAATTGCGGCCGCCGCCTCAACGGCCGATGCGCCGCGCCGCACGGTCCAGGCTCGAACCTCATCCTCGCCCACAGTGAAAAACGACATCAGGCCCAGCAGTTTATAGCATTCGCGCACCATGACGTTGAGGCTGGGCTCAGAGATGCCGTAGCTCTGTAAAAAGAGCGACATCTCATCCTCGGGCAACTGGGCGATCTCCATCTCCAGAGATCCCTTGAGGGCCAAGGCCGCGCTGTATACATGTCCATCCGCCCAGCTCACGTCGGTGCTGGGATCATCAAACTCACCCAGGTTTACCACCACCAACGAGGGTTTGGCGGTGAGGAATTGGAAGCCCCTGATGAGCACATGCTCTTCGTCCGTCATCGCTAAATCCGCGATGGGACGTTCCTCTTCCAAAGCCAGGCGGAATCGCTCCATGAGGGCCAATTCTTGTTGCAGGGCAGGGCCCTCCGCGGCTCGCGCCTTCTTGAGTCCCACTTGAATGCGCTCGATACGGTGCTCGACGATAACCAGATCGGAGAGGATCAGTTCTTGTCGCAAGGCCGATAGATCGCGACGAGGGTCGATCTGCCCGCTGGCATGGGGCACAGCCTCATCTGCAAAGGCTCGAACGACTTGCAGAAGCGCGTCGCATTTGCTCAGCGCATTCAAAATCTGGGGGTCCAGGCCGCCATTCTGCGCTCGCCCCGTGTCCATCCCACTGATATCATTGTACTGGATTTTGGCCCATGTGGTCTTGCGAGGAGAAAACATGCCGCTCAGGGTGTCCACGCGCGCATCGGGCACATCGACGACCGCGGTATGTGTCTCGTAACGCCCCGAGCTAAAGGCGGCCGTCTCAGCCGTGCTGCGTGTCAGAGCGTTGAATATCGTTGTCTTGCCAGCCAGGGGCAAGCCGATGATGCCTACTTCCATGTTGAACCTTTCGCCTGTTGCCTCTCGTACCTGTCAGCCATTCCATTGATCACCCATCATTGGCCAACATCTCGCAGCACACGCCGGCCAGATGCAAGCCAAATGAACATTCTACACATAATGCGCATTTGGTCAACTGCACATTGGAAGGCGTAAGCGACTTGCTGGCCATTCCATGCGTTGACAGGCGCGGACAATTGGGCAATAATGGGGGTAGCAAGGGGC
>CAYQDH010000543.1:0-3785 GCA_964416075.1 uncultured Anaerolineales bacterium
CGCAGCTCAATCTGTGGCGCACCTTTAGCTATCGTAAGCCCTATGGCATGCTGCAGTGCGGTGACCTGAACAACTGGGACCTGGCCATGACCGAGCAGTACTTTCAGTTCTGCGCCTTTTACGGCATCTATCCCAGCTTTTTCACGCCTGATGGGGGCGTCACCAACTATTGGCAGCAACCCGACTGGTATGAGCGAGATCGGGACCTCTTTGCTTCCTACATTCCCAAGATCGTGACCCTCAGCCAGGCCGGGTGGGAGCCCCTGACCTGGGCGAGCACCAACCAGGAAAAGGTGTACATCGAGCGCTATGGCGGGGGGGCGCGCTTTTACCTCACCCTGCGCAACGCCGCTTCGGAGGATAGCGACGCCGTGGTGCAGGTCGACCTGCGCGCGCTGGGCTTGCCCACGGTTGGCTCTTACGCCGTCGACGAGTGGCTCAAGGGCGATGCTGTATTGGCCCAGAACGCCGACGGGCGCCTATCGGTCTCGCTGCGCATCCCGGCCAAGAGCACGCGCATCCTGCGCGTCAGCCTGTCGTCCGGAGAGATGGATGAGATCGCGCTCCAGAGGGGCTGGAACCTCGTCTCGCTGCCCGGAGTGCCCGATTCGAGCCTGATCGAGGACCTGCTGGCCCCCATCCGGGGGCAGGTGGACCTGCTCTACGCCTATGATGCGGCGGGGCAGCGCTGGCAAAGCCATGTCGTGGCGGCGCCCTATGCGCGTGAGCTGGAGCGGGTGGAAGCGGGGCAGGGGCTGTGGGTGCACGCTCTGGCGGATGTCACCTGGCCGCTGGCCTGCGCGGGCCAGGCTGAGGCGACCATTCCCCTGCAGGCCGGCTGGAACCTGGTGGGCTATCCCTTTGCGGCGGCGCAGGAGATCGGCGCCGCCGTGGCGCCGTTGGGCGACCATGTGAAGGCGGTGTATGCCTATGAGACAGCGGATGTGGCGCAGCCCTGGCGCAGCTACACGCCCGGCTGGCCGGCCAACACGCTAACCGCCCTACAGCCGGGCAAGGGGTATTGGGTGCAGGTGGACCAAGCCTGCTCGTGGAGTCTGCAAGCATCGCCCTGACGCTTGCCGCGTGGCGAGGGGTCTCCCGGCGAGTATAATGGCCCGCTGGGATCCCGAGGCGCGGCGGGGGGCAGAAGGGGAGATCGCCACCACCCTGTGGAACGAATCGGTGGACCTGTGGCAGCAGACCCTGGTATCCAAGCGCCGCTGTGACCTGATCATCGGTGGCCAGTGCCTGCGTTCCGAGGTGCATGCCCATGCCGAGCGGTGGTACTACCACGATGAGTTCCTGATGATGCTCGAACGCGCCGGGTACATCGACCTGACGACAGACGGCGACCACTCGGATGATCCCGCTACGCAATCAAGTGCGACGGTTGTCTACGGCGGTCGTCGGACCATCGCCTAGAAGGCTGGGTAGTGTGCGGTCGGTTTGCTGCGGCCCCGAGGGACATACTCGATAGGTACGAAATGGGGGAAAACCATGCCCGATGGTAGGGGTGATAGGCAGCACTCAGCGAGCGATGCCGACGAAGAGACTCTGGTACAGGAGCGCTACGAGCTGCTCCAGCGTCTCGAGGACTGGCTGGAAACGCCGATGCTCGTGCTCGCCTTCGTGTGGCTGGGGCTATTGGTGGCCGAACTGGTCTGGGGCGAATCTCGACTGTTCGATACCCTTGGGTTTGTGATTTGGGGTCTCTTTGTTCTCAATTTCGCGGTGGAGTTTGTCCTGGCGCCGAGCAAAGGCGCCTATCTCAAGCGCAACTGGCTCACCGCGCTGTCGCTCCTTGTCCCGGCTCTGAGGATTTTCCGCATCGTGCGTGTGTTCCGGCTGCTCCGTCTGGCCCGACTTGGGCGCGGTCTGCGCTTCTTCCGCGTCGTTACCTCCCTAAACCGAGGCATGCGCGCTCTCGGCGCCAGCCTGGGGCGCCGGGGCTTTGGGTACGTACTGGCCCTGACCACACTGGTGGTTCTCGCTGGCGCGGCTGCGATGTACGCCTTCGAGAACGAGGTCCCTGGCGGCCTGCATAGCTACGGCGAGGCCCTATGGTGGACGGCTATGGTCATGACCACCATGGGCTCGCAATACTGGCCGGAGACCCTTGAAGGTCGCTTGCTGTGTTTCCTACTTTCTCTGTACGCTTTCGCCATCTTTGGCTACGTCACAGCCGCGCTTGCCACATTTTTCGTAGGTCGCGACACGGAGGCTCGGGCCGAGTCGCCGGAAGCCAAGGAGCTTGCCGCCCTGAGGGAGGAACTGCGAGCGTTGCGTAATGACATTCGCCTGCGGTCGGGGCGTCCAGAGCTGTAATACGCCAACGGGCTATGAAACATGAACTGTTCACCACGCGGGTGCGCGGCGAAGGCCCCGATCGGCGCGGCGACTGCCTCCTTGGGAGAGTACCTGCAAGCCATCTATCCCTCGCGCCCCAAAACCACAGATCAGCTATCGAAATTAACCCTATATTTACGGTTTATTGAGAGTTATTTAAGAGTCTAGAAAGACCTTAATGCTATATTATAGTTGAGGATGGCCAACAGCTAAGGGAAGTGCCTAGCAACCGTATTTACTGCACTTCTGGACGCTGATGGCTGATTGCTCGAACTGTTACGCGCGTGGACCGCGGTGGGTATTTCCACGTTATTGATATCTGGCTGCTATGGACCGAGCATCTCCGTCGTATCGTGCGTCAACGATCCCACGACGTTGCCCCGTTTGCTTCGACCCATGATATTGGTACTCGTGCCACGGACCGGAGTGGGTGCACAGGGGGTCATCATGACCACTATCCAAGTCCGTCTCTTGGGCAGATTCAGTGCACAACGCGATGGGCAGGATCTGCCCGGCCTCCGCGCCAAGAAACTCCAGGAGCTATTCTGCTATCTCTTGCTGCAACGTAACCATGCACATCCCCGCGAGACCTTGGCGGGCCAGCTATGGGGCGGAGTTCCTACTGCTGAATCGAAGAAGCACTTGCGCCAAGCCCTATGGCAGCTCAATGCAGCTCTGGATTTGCCCAACGAGGTCGATGTCGGGAGTATCCTGCTTGTCGAGTCAGAATCGGTTCAGATCAACCCGCAAGCGGACTTGTGGCTAGACGTGGCCGACATGGAACGCTCATTCTCGCGCACTCGGGATGTTCCAGGCCGCAAACTGGACCCGTTACAGGTGCAGATTCTGTCCGAAGCGGTCGACCTATACCGCGGCGACCTCCTGGAGGGTTGGTATCAGGATTGGTGTCTGAGCGAACGTGATCGCATCCGCAGCATGTACCTGGTCATGCTCGATAAGCTGATGTGCGCCTGCGAGGAGCGCGGTGAGTACGAGAGGGGTCTGCTGCTTGGAGCGCAGATCCTGCGCAACGACCCCGCGCGTGAACGCACGCACAGAATGATGATGCACTTGTATTGGCTCCTCGGAGACCGTACGTCCGCGTTGCGGCAGTATGATCGCTGCGTGGCAAGTTTGCGGCAGGATCTGGCTGTGAGACCCGCATCCAGTACGATCGGTCTCTACCTCAGAATCCGGCAAGGTGCTGTGGATGCGTTCATCACTCGGCGTGATATGCTGGAGCATCTGAGGGATCTGCTGGCTACCCTCGACCTGGCACAGCAACAATTGCAGCACGAGATTCATCTTCTGGAAGGGTGGTCGGAGTCGAATGGACTGAACGGCAATGGCCTCGAGAAAGACCATCGTTCGGCTGCGTAGACGCCCAGAAGACGGAACGAGACACCCCACCTACGCCCCCGTGCTACACTGACGGCATA
>CAYQDH010000544.1:0-3775 GCA_964416075.1 uncultured Anaerolineales bacterium
TAGACTCAAGCACCTGGCTTGATGCTTGAACGGGCTCCTGGCTGTACACCAGGATAACGACGACCCTGGCCAGAAGCGGGCGTTCTGTCGGTTTGGGCGATGTATGCTGGATCGCGGCACTCACACCGTAGAGAGGAAGATACCCCATGAATTCACGCGAGATCGTTATGCGCACCATCGAATTCCGATATCCGGAGCGACTGGCAACTACCTTTCCTGCGCCCTATGGGAGCGATATCATGAGCACCAGCTATGAGCTGGCGAGCTTTGAGCGCACCTGGCGCGACGTAGGCGACGGTTGGCAACAGTGGGTGGATGGCTGGGGTAACACCTGGGCCCGGGTAGATCGCACCAGCAAGGGTGAGGTGGTACGTGGGGTACTGCAGGATTGGGCCGACCTGGACTCCCTGCGCCTGCCCGACCTGGCGAACCCGGCCTACTATGGCCGTGTTCGCCAGGCGTGCACCGACTCAGCGAACACTCGTTTTCGCATGGGGGGGCTGCCCGGCTTCCCCTTTGATATCACGCGCTATATGCGCCGCCTGGAGGAGTACCTGGCGGATATCCTCTGGGAGCCCGAGAGAGTCAAGGCGCTTCTCTTGCGCGTGGAGAACCTGCTGGCTGACGTCATCGTGCAGTATGCCCATGCAGGGGTGGATGGAGTGATGTTTTGCGAAGATTGGGGCACCCAGGAAGCACTGATGATCCACCCCAATAAATGGCGAGAGATGTTCAAGCCCGGTTACATCCACCTTTGCCGCGTGGCCCATCAGCACGGCCTAAAGGTGTTCATGCATTCATGTGGCAAGATCACGGCCATCATCCCCGACCTGATCGATGCGGGGATCGACGTGCTGCAGTTCGACCAGCCGCGCCTGCATGGGATCGATACCCTGGCTCGCTTCCATGGCCAGGTTACGTTCTGGTCTCCCGTGGATATTCAGACCACGTTACAAAAAGGCGATGAGGCAGCGATCGAAGCCGATGCCAGAGATATGGTGCACAAGATGGGCGGCCCGGATGGGGGGTTCATCGCTGGTTACTATGGGGACAATCCCTCGATTGGCCTCGATCCACATTGGCAGGATGTGGCTTGCCGGGCGTTCATCAAGTATGGCGATTTCAGGGCCACTGCAGGGTCACAGGGCCGCGAGACCTGATCGCCAAGGTCCAGGAAATGGCATGGCAGCGGCTCGTGCAACGCTCTGGGGGAGCAAGTCAGGATCTATCTGGGATGTAGCACAGGCCCACCGTGCCGGGCCCGGAATGTACGGCCAGGGCCGGGTCGAGCTCGCAAAACAACACCTCTATGGGGTTAACCACTTGCTCGACCATGCGTGCTAGGATTTGGGCATCGGCCAACGATGCGGCATGGGTGAGGGCCAAGCGGATGCGCCCCCCATGGCCAACAGCCTTTTCAACCAAGGCGGCCATGTGGCGGTAGGCCCCTTGTCGCGTGCGAGCCACACCGAGCGTGATGATGACGCCATCTTCCATGCTAATAAGGGGTTTGATGTTGAGAAATGACCCGACCAGGTGCTTGGCTCGCCCGATCCGTCCTCCCATGTAGAGATAGCGCAAAGTGTCGGCGGTTTGGATCATACGCGTCACCGGCACAAGCCGGCGCACCAGGTGCAACAGGTCGTCCAGTGAAGCGCCTTGCATGGCTGCTCGAGCTGCCTGCAGCGAGATCCAGCCCAGACACATGGACACATTGCGTGTGTCGATCACCTCGATGCGCACGCCATGCAGCCGCTGTAAAGCCATATCACGGGCTATAAGCGCTGCCTGATAGGCCCCGCTGCCAATAGAACTGATGTGAAAGGAGATGATCTCGCGGGTCTGTTCCGCTGCGGCTGTAAAGGCGGCCAGATAGTCGCCAGGACCGGGGTTGGCCGTTTTAGGTAGTGCCGCGGTGAGAGGCAGGGACTGCAGATAGGCGTTGAACTCGGGTGGCTTGATATCCACCATGTCACGGGAGGCGCGATCCCCATAGTGAACATAATAAGGCACCATCATGATCTGGTAACGCCCATACAAATCTTCGGGCAAGCTGGCCGTGCTATCTGTGATGACCGTAACAGGCATGATGCCCCCCTGGCAACAGCCGAGTTGACGCTAAGCTAGGGATGCTTCAGGGCAGCAGCCCTTGGGCATCCCTAGCCTCATTTGCAGGAGACAACGAAATCAGGCTTTGCTATCCAGGTACTCGACTGCCTGAGCCACCGTGGTGATCTTTTGCGCATCCTCATCCGAGATCGAGCCACCGAACTCTTCCTCAAAGGCCATGATCAGCTCTACCAGATCTAGCGAATCAGCCTCCAGATCCTCACGAAAGCGGGCGTCCATGATCACTTTGGCTTCCTCGACACCCAACTGTTCTACGATAATGCCCTTGACGCGATCGAAAGTGCTGGCCACCGGATCATCCTCCTGTTGGAAAATATCGCTGGTCGGAAAGCTGCGCGGGATTATAGCATCGCCGCCAATGTCCGTCAATCTGCTGGCGCATGCAGCCTCCGACATATCTGCACTAAGAACACTCGATATCCATGTGGGTTACGCATTGCACTGTACTCTGGCCCCCTATCCATATCGACCGGCCTATCGTGCGTCATAGCGGCAACCGCCTCACCGCACATGCCAACACCCAAATTCGCTTCGAGGTGGGCGCATTCGGGTATTCTGGGGGATACCCCGCTCCGCGCTTGACAGCCCAACACTCACTGTGTTAGATTGCTGCTGTTCGCCCATCCTGACAACCATCACCTCCTTGTCGTCTCATCTCACCCTGTCCTGTCGTTTGAGTAGTTTGGATCTGTTGGCATCAACGGGCGTTTCGCCAAATGGCCATGCTGGCCGCCAGGCGAGACTCGCATGTTCTCGGGACAAGTCCATATAGATCCCACCTTGCGACCAGCATGGACAGTTCGCTCGCATGAACCCCATCCGACCGGTTCGCGCTAGTCCAGAGAGGAGTGAGTATCCGATGAACAAGAGGGCTTTCTCCGCGGTGATACTGTCTGTAACCTTGGTGGGCCTGGTGTTGCTCACCGCATGGGGCGGCATCGTCTCCGCCACGCCTTCAGGGCAGCAAGGCGCTCTGGCGCCGCACGCGCCCCCCACGTTCATGGCCGATGCCGATAGCTGGGTCAACGAGGGCTTGCCCACTACGAACTATGGTGAAGATACTACGCTGCGCGTGGGCCGTGTCTTGGGTCAACGCGTGTATTTCAACCAGCAGACTCTCCTGCATTTCGACTTGAGTGCCATACCCCAAGGGTCGCAGCTCATCTCGGCGAGGTTGGAGCTGTACCAGACCAACGCCTCTGGCGCCGAACGCTATGCCATCTGGCCCGACATGCTGACAAAATCCTGGCGTGAGCTGAGCGTCACCTGGGATAGTAAGCCGACGGCAACGGTGGTGGGCAGCCTATCCCAGTTGGTAGACCTTGCGAATGGCCTGAAGAGCTGGGACGTCGTCGATATCGTGGACCGCTGGATGAGCGGCAAGGACCCCAACTATGGCTTTCTACTGCGCGGCGATGGGGATACGGTGGGGCTGCGCGAGTTCGATGCCCGCGACGCCAAGAACCCGCCCCGCCTGATCATCGAGTACCTGGCCCCCACCGCCACCCCTACCGCTACCATTGCGCCCTGTTCCGGTTTGACCAGTCCGGACCAGATTCCCTCGCCCGGCTTGATCGATTTCGATGACTTGCCCGACGCGACGGTCATCGGCGCGGCTTACCAGGCCGCGCACGGTGTGACCTTT
>CAYQDH010000545.1:0-2346 GCA_964416075.1 uncultured Anaerolineales bacterium
AGCCTGCACATGGACCACACCCTTCAGGCCATCGCCGCCGGCAAACACGTTTTGCTGGAAAAGCCGATGGAGGTATCCCTGGAAAAGTGCGATCGCATTATGGCTGCGGCCGACGAGGCTGGGGTCAAGCTGATGATCGCGCACAGCCACCGCTACTGGCCTGGCGACGCCCTGGCCAAGCAATTGCTGGATGAAGGCGCCGTGGGCAAGGTCGTGATGGTCCGTGATGCCCTCGTGAGCGCGGGATATCGCGCCCAGCCGCCCGCTGGGCAGCCCAAGCGTTGGGGCCTTACGCCGGAACTGTATGGCCCCGGCGGCTTGCTCTCGTGGGGTTGCCATTGCATGGACCGCTTCCGTTTCTGGCTGGGCAGTGATTGTACCGAGGTCTACGCGCACTCGTGGCCCTTGCGCACAGAGATCGAGGGGGACACGACAACCCATATGATCATGATGCGCTTCGAAAATGGCGCATCGGCAACCCTGTGGTACTCGGAAACCCTGCCGCGCCCCGGTTGGAGCATGGACCATTCCTATTGTCGCGCCGAGATCGTCGGCGACCAAGGGTTGCTGGACGTGAACCCCTACCGCTTTGTGCGCGCGGCGCGCGCGCAAACAGATGCTTGGGAGGAGCTCTACAAGGCGCAGCCGGAGGATTGCCGGCCAGAAGGAATAGCATTCAAAGCCTGTTGGCACGATGAGGATGAGGCCTTTGTGCGCTGCGTCCTGGACAATACAGAGCCACCGGTTACCGGGCTGGATGGGCGGAAGGCTGTCGAAATGTGCCTGGCGGCCTATCGCTCGGGCGAAACGGGGGAGGTTGTGAAGCTGCCCCTCAGTCCTTCCGTTGCTTGAGTCGTTTGACTAGCGTTCCATATATAATACCTCAAGGAGCAAAGAACATGCCTGAGAAGTTGAGATCTGCCGTTATTGGTGTCGGGCTCTTGGGTTCCCGTCACAGTGAAGAACTGAGCCGCGACGCGCGGACCGAGTTGGTGGCGGTTGCTGACTTTAACGCCGCCAAAGCGCAGGAGATCGCCGCCAAGTACGGGTGCAAGGCCTACTCTGACTATGAGCAGATGCTCGCGGCAGAACACCTCGACCTTGTTGCGGTGGCTACACCGGATCCTTATCACCGAGCGCCTGTGGTGGCCTGCGCCCAAGCCAAAGTACCTAACATCCTCCTGCAAAAGCCAATGGCCACAACGGTAGAGGATGCCCAGGCCATGCTCAAGGCCTCCAAAGAAGCGGGCAGCCAGATCTACATGATCTTTGCCACTCGCTGGTTTGGCGCCAACATGGCTACGCAGTATGCGATCCGCAGTGGGCTGATCGGGCAGGCCGTCTACGGAGAGACGACGACGGACGACTCGATCACCGTGCCGTTAGAGATGTGGGGTGGGCGAAACCAGACCTGGGCAGGCGCCTCATCCAGCGCGCACTTTTTGCACTCCCATCTTGTAGATCGCCTGCGATGGTTCGTGCGACCAGCCGAAGTCGAGAGCGTCTATGCCATGAAACAGTCGTCCGTCTTGGGCTTTTCGCCCGATCTGTACGACTCGTTCATCTTTTTCGACAATGGCTTCAAGGCGCGCGTCAAGACAGGATGGATTCACTACATCGAGGGCGGCGTCGAGAACCGTGACCTCTACAATGGAACCAAAGGCCAGGTATTCAATAACATCTCATCGGCCTTTAATCTGAACGTAGGTTGGCGCGTGAATGTCTCGGACGATGTGCCTCTGGCCGAGCTCGAAGCTGCCCAGCAAGCGCTCCTCAAGCGAGGCCTGGCGACAAGAATCATCTGTCGCGAGCAGCGCATCTCGGGGTGGATGCGAGGCACCAAGCGCGGCTTGGAGCTGGAGCTAGATGGATGTCTGCGCCCCAACCCAACCACCGTCATCCTCGATGGCATAGCAGAGAAGACACTGACGCCCGCATCGTGGCAGCAGTGGCAGGGCGACCAACCCTTGCCGACCGGGGAGGACGGGCTAGCTCAGACGGCCATCGTGTGCGCCGTGGTAGAGTCGGCGGAGACGGGTCAGGTTGTGAAGCTCAAGTAGGAAGCCGCTGGGCGGCTTGCCGAGCAGGCCGCCCAGCGCAACGATACGCATTATCAGCGAGGGGTAAACATGGATCAGAAGCTCAAAGCTGGAGTAATCGGTCTCGGCCTACTGGGTAACTCTCATAGCGCCTATCTGAAACAGCATCCCAAGGTAGAACTCGTAGCGGGCGTGGAAGTGCGCGAGCAGGCCGCGAACGAGGCCAAAGCCAAGTACGACATCCAGGTCTACGGTGATTATAACGCCATGCTCGCGGCGGGCCCCCTGGATCTGGTCGTGGTATGCA
>CAYQDH010000545.1:2356-3769 GCA_964416075.1 uncultured Anaerolineales bacterium
GCACGCCGGATCCTTTGCACAGGGATCCGGTGATCGCCTGCGCCCAAGCCAAGGTCCCCTACATCGTCACAGAGAAACCCCTGGCCACCACGGTTGAAGACGGGCAAGCCATGTTGGCGGCTTGCCAGGCTAGCGGCAGCAAGCTGTGGGTGCATCTGAACAATCGCGTGAATCCGATGGACATCGCTGCTCGCTACATCATCCAGGAAGGGCTGCTGGGCACGGTAGTCTATGGCGAAGCGCGCCTGGATGATAATATCAGTGTGCCGCGCAGGTTATGGGGAGAGCGGAGCCACGACTGGGCGGCTGCCTCATCCTCAGCGCAATTCTTGCTTAGCCACGTATCCGATACCATGCGCTGGCTCTTTGAGCCGGCTGAGGTGGAAGCCGTGTATGCCATCACCCAGCACAAGGTGCTTGGGTACTCGCCGGATCTCTATGACGCCTACCTCTTTTTCAACACTGGCCTCAAGATCCGGGTCAAGGCCGACTGGATCAAGTACATGGAGGGCCTCGTCGAGTACTACAAGTGCTTTAGCGGCGACAAAGGCACTATCTTTTACAACAAGATCCCGGGGTTCAACGTCGTGGAAGCAAGCCTGCAGGCCAACTTGGACGAGATGCCCTTCGATGCGCTGCTCAAGCACCAGGAAGCGCTCAAAGCGAGGGGCGCCCGGGTGCATGCCAGGATGCTCGAGCCGCGGTCCAGCGTCGGCGGGGGACTCATGCCCCAGCTTGAGATGGATGCCCAACAGCCGCCGGCCACTAGGCTCATGGATCATATCCTAAACAGCATCTTTGAGGGCAAACCCGTGCCCGACAGCTGGGCAGGCAATGGGCGGTTGCCCACGGGCGAGGATGGCCTGGCCCAGACCAAGATCGTGAGCGCCATCATCGAGTCGGCCAACAAGCGCCAGGAGGTGTTGATCAAGTAGCGAACGACGCCATCCGGATCGGCCCGGTGCGGCTCACCAGCCATGAAGCCGTGCATCGGATCGGGCCAAGTCATGACCGGACAGGATTGCATGTCTATGGAACACTCGACCGTGCGAAGGTGTTGCTGTAGATACCGCCAATCCTGTCCGTTTTCGCGCTTTTGGCCTATGGGTGCTGACTGCTGCCCCTGAGGGGAAGTACGGAAATAACCTCTTGGCCATGCAGCGATGGGTCATTACCGACCGCAGCGTCATTCGGCCCCGGATGTAGGCCGACTTGGCATTCGACAAAGGCTCTATCGGTCCGCAGCATTGGCTGGCCGCGTGCGCGCTGCAAATTGACTTCTCCTATGTTATGACTACACTGGCTGCGTGGTGGAATCCGTATATCGTGGAGAGTTGGGCATGGTGATTCCACGGTGCAACGAACACCAGTTCCTCTGCATCGAAACCGTAACCACTATGCCTGCCCCGATCT
>CAYQDH010000546.1:0-3729 GCA_964416075.1 uncultured Anaerolineales bacterium
AATGACAATTGGCCCATCGTCAAGGGGCTCATGACCACCGTACATGCCTACACCAACGACCAGCGCCTGGTGGACCTGCCGCACAAGGACCCACGACGCGCCCGCGCCGCTACCCTGAGCATTATCCCCACCACGACGGGCGCTGCCAAGGCCGTGGCCCTGGTGATCCCTTCGCTAAAGGGCAAGTTCGATGGCTTTTCGCTGCGCGTGCCCACGCCGACCGTGTCGATCGTGGACTTTGTGGCCGAAGTGGAAAAGCCCTGCACCCTGGCAGAGATGATCGCCGCCTTCGATGCGGCTGCCGCTGGCCCGATGAAGGGGATCCTGGGCGTCTCTCATGAGCCCCTGGTTTCCATCGATTTCAAGGGCGATACGCGTTCTAGCATCATCGATGCAGATTCCTGCATGGTGATGGGTAATATGGTCAAGGTGGTCAGCTGGTACGACAACGAGTGGGCATACTCGAACCGCGTTGCCGACCTCATCGTCTACATGGCCAACAAGGGTCTCTGATCTAGTTGTCATCCGCGGCCCGCTCAGCACATGGCCGCGGATGCGCCTGCTGGGCATGGTATGCTTCAGCATACCATGCTGCAAGAGTTTGCGAATGCTGGATGGCATTGGCCGGGGACAACGCCTTACTGAGCGGGGCGTCCGGATCATTGAGGCTGGAGGGGATGGGCTGTTCCGGGCCCATCCCTTTGTTATGGGAGGCAGGTATCGCATGGCACGCCGAATCGCTCTGCTGAGCATGCATACGTCGCCGTTGGCTGCCCTGGGGGGCAAGGAAACGGGCGGCATGAATGTCTATGTGCGCGAGCTGGCACGCAAGCTCGGCGAACGCGGGTGGCAGGTGGACATCTTTACGCGGCTACGCGATCCCGGCATACCCATCGTCCATAATGAACCAGGCCCAGCCTGTCGCACGATCCACCTGCCGGCCGGGCCGTTTGGGGCCATCGACCGGCGCACCCTCTTTCAGTACCTGCCCGAGTTCGTACAGGGGATCCTGCGGTTCAGCGCCGATGAAGGCCTAGAGTACGACCTGATCCACAGCCACTACTGGCTATCGGGTTGGGCAGCGCGAGAGCTGAAAAAGGTGTGGAACGTCCCGGTGGTGCACATGTTCCACACCCTGGGCCGGATGAAGGATAGCGTGGCGAAAAACGCCAAGGACCGCGAAGCGACCAATCGGGCCACGGTGGAGCAAGAGATCATGCATTTCGCCGACCGCATCGTGGCCGCCACGCCCCTCGATAGGCAACAGATGCTCGATCATTATGATGTGGATGAAGCCAAGATTGTGGTGGTTCCGTGCGGCGTCAACCTGGAACGCTTCCATCCCATCCCTCGTGCAGAAGCACGCGAGAAACTGGGCCTGGCCAACGGCCGCAGGCTGATCCTCTTTGTGGGACGCATGGACCCCGTCAAAGGTTTGGATGTGCTTCTCGAAGCCATGTGCGAGCTATCGCGCCGTATCGAGCGCTTTCAGGCCAAAAACCTGAGCCTGGCCATCATCGGTGGCGACCAGGAGAACCAGCTCGAGGCGCTGATGGACGATGCCAAGTGCCTTCAGGATCTCGTACGGAACCACCAGATGGACGACCTGATCATGTTTCTTGGCTCACTCTCACAGGAGACGCTACCTTATTACTATTCCGCCTCTGAGGTATGCGTCATGCCTTCGCTCTACGAGTCCTTTGGTATGGTGGCTCTGGAGGCGATGGCCTGTGGAACGCCCGTCATTGCCTCGCGGGTGGGCGGGCTCACCTACACCATTCGCGATGGCGAGACGGGATTTCTCGTGCCGGAAAAGAACCCCAAGGCTTTGGCCGAAAAGCTCGAGCTATTGCTCACGGATGAGTGCTTGCGCCGCAGATTGGGACATCGCGCTACCCAGGTGGTGCGAGAGTACAGCTGGGATGTGGTGACCGAGGCCATCGAGGATGTCTACGCCGAGCTCGGGGTCCCTAGCGCATAGCTAGTAGCCCGCGGCCGATCTTTGCCGGCGCATCGCCCATGCTTTGGTCACGAGCGCATCGAGCCATCGAGAATAGACATAGTCGTAGGCGCCGACATAGCGCACCGTGCGCCCCCCAAAGCCATCCTTGAAGCGATATACCCCCCGTAGAGCTTGGGTGGGTGACTCGGTATCCACATCGGGGATACCCCACAGGTCGTATTGCGTACACCCTTGGCCACGCGCCCACTGCATGGCGCACCACTGCAGTTGATGGTTTGGCATAAGCTCGCGATGGGCGTTCGAGGACGCTCCATACATGTACCAAGCCTGGCCGTTAAAGGCATAGGCAACCAGCACAGCCAGAGGCTGCTCCTCATGCCGAGCCACAAAGAGCTGCGCCCGACCTTGCGGCTCGAAAAGCGCCACCGCACGGCGATAGTAGGGCAGGCTGTGGATGGCAAAGCGATCGCGCTCGCCGGTAACGCGCATCAACTCGTAAAAGGTGTCCAGGTCGGCCACCCCACCGTTGCGGACTTCCACCCCTTTGCGCATCGATAGGTTGATGTTATAGCGCCATTTGGATTTCATGCGAGCCAGGATGGTCTCGGGAGGCGGAATGAGGTCGACGATAATGGTACGCCGAGGCTGGATACACTCGGCGCTCGGCTGAAAATGGGAACCGGTCAGCCAGAGGCGGCGTTCCTCCTCCTCATCGTACCACTCGGGCTCCACCTTCAGGTTGATGGCGCGTCGCCGTCGGCATTGGCGATGGATCGCTTGCCAGAGCCGCTCCACCAGCAGGCCATCTTGCTGCAATAGCACGGGGCCCTTGGGGATATAGGCCATGGTCAGGGGCCCAAGGCGGCGATAGAGTATCTGCGCGCCAGCGATGAGGGCCCCATCCTGCTCGATGGCCAGGCGCACAGGGGTCCAACCGAAAGCGCCCTTGAGTTCTCCCCAGGCCCACGTTTGCAGCAGATGCCCGCGAGGATCGCGAGAGACGAATTCGTCCCACGCCGCGGGAGCCGGAAACGTCGCGTCGCCAGATTGTAGGATTCGCATCACGCCGCATTCCACCGCTGTGGTGTCACCGAACGACAGGGTCGTCCATCACGTGCGCGCCTATTGTAGCGCATCCGGGGGTTTGTGGCGAACCAGGGCTGCTCAGCCTGCACGCGGCCTCTGTGCTGAGAGGTTCGCCATCGCGGCCATAGCTGCTAGCCGGTCAGAGGCCGCTGCCGTAAAACGGATCGAACCTGTGATGAAGGAGTCGATGGATGAACAACGATCTGGCAGAGATGTTTCGGTACAACTCTTGGGCGAATCGTGAGCTGTTCGGCGCCTGCCGTTCGCTGTCTGAAGAACAGTTGGATACACATATTCGGGGCATCTCTGGGTCGGTCCGTGAACTCTTGATGCATATTGCCGGAGGGCAACAGACCTTTGTCCTACGAACAAAAGGTCGCCAGCATGAGGGTGAACTAGGACGGCAAAGCGATTGGCCAGGGATTGACACGGTAACACTTGATGCCGCAAGCACGAGTGATGAGCTCATCGCCATCGCCGAACAACTCCAAGACAACGAGCAAGTTGACCTGGCCTACCAGGGCAAAGCCTACCGTTATCCCAAGCGCTTCTTCTTGGTACATGCAATGGAGCACAGCGCTGAACATCGCACCGAAGTGAAGGTAGCTCTTGCTCACATAGGGATTGAAACACCTGACCTCGACGGCTGGAACTATGCACAAGCAGCAGGCTACGGCAAG
>CAYQDH010000547.1:0-2110 GCA_964416075.1 uncultured Anaerolineales bacterium
ATAGTGAAGGACCACAGAAACAGTCAGGACCATCAAAGGGGTTAGCCAACGGTGAAGAAGGAGATTGGGGGGATACAAGGCACCCGTTTGCCCCTCGGCCAGAAGAGGATACCCTGCCCCCAGGTCGGCAGTCCACCATGGCAATAGCCCGTCAGCCAACGCGCGCCCCATCGCTGACTGCTGCGGCAAGTAGACACGTGCCGTGTCGCCAGGGTAGTAGACTTGGCCGCCCACAAGCACCGGGCCGAAAAAAACACCCAGAATCACAGTGGTCGCCGCTAGCAGCAGCGCCATCTCAGCTGCCTTGGCGCGCTCTTGTCTCACCTGAACTCCTTGTCGGTACCGCGCCTTGTCGCCGTCATTCCCTGTGAGGAGTCTCCCCTGGTAGGCCCCTATCTGGGCAGAGACTCGATAGCCCGACTAATACAAAGAGGGAAGCCTGCAGCGACTCCCCTCTTGGGCAAGACCAGATTGCGTGAGATCAGCGCACGGGCCGAATGCCCATGTAAACCGATCCCGCAGTTAGAACACGCAGTAGGAAGGCAGGGGGCCGCCGCCCGATTAGGTCATACAACTCTTTGGCCGACAAGGGTTCGTTACCGTTGGCCAGGAACGTGCGAAAGACCGCGTCGACGATCGGTGTGTCGAGGGAGATATAGTCGGGCTTGCTGCTGCAGCAAGTACGAAGACAGTGCCATACTCCATCAACCCGCTTGACCTCTCCAGTCTGATCATCGACCCAGTCGATATCCTGCTGGTTCTGGTAGTTAGCATATTCGGCCTGACATTCTTCGCAGAGAAGCTCGCGCATGTACATGCGGATATCACGGCCATTTTCTTGCCACCACGCCAAATCGATATGCAGTTTCGTATCTACAGTGGGACGCTGCCACTTGCCAACCATAGGACTCCTCTCTACCGACCGAGATACTGGACCACTTGATCCTTGATCAGGTCCCCGCGCGTCGAGAGTGGGCGCTCACGCATGTCGTCTGCAGTGCGGTATACGGTGCTCTCCAACGCCGATTCGTAGGCCCAGAAACCATCACCCACCGGATCGTAGCAGGCACGCCGGGTCAACTCGGCGAAAATGGGTACGGCTCCGGTACGACGCAACATATTCGCGATGGCGTAGATGCTCTTGGAGTGCACAACCCCTCTGCTATTGAGCTTGGCCAGCTCCTCAAAAGCCATCCGCACGAGAGCAGCCAGACCGAGCTGCTGCGACGCCAAGCGCACCATGAGGTCGGCCACAGATTGGCGATCCGGAACATCGGTCAGCATATTCCGATCGCAGCGAACCCCGATACTAACACGCTGCATCTGCAGGACTAGACGTCCATCCACCACGGCAGCGGAACGCACCCATTCGGAGCGCCTGCCACGCACAGGAGTCGCTACGATCTCAAAGGTCATGGGGTCTTCGCTAGGTGAAACAGAGACCTCGCCACCTACAACCATCTCCATGGCTTGGTACCAAGCACCCAACCCAGCGACATAGTGATGTTGGGGCACAACCCAAGCGTCATAGCGCTTGCCAGCCCTAGTGTCGACCATAGTCACCGGAAAATGCTCGTCTTGCTGGATGGGCAGGAGACGCAGGAACTGGGTAGTGGCGGGCATGGTTCCCGCATAGAGATGAGGAAAGTTAACCTCAAACTGCACGCTGTCCGCTGGGTGGGAGGCCGTAGAACCGACATCATCCAGCTCGTCGCCGATTTCGTCGAGCTGATCCAACATCGTAAGGCCCACATATTCGCCGCCCATCGCACGAGAGGCCGGCTCCAGCACCTTCGGAAGACGAGCTACAGACTCGGGTTCCAGGGCCGCCAGATACCACGTCGTACGATCCCCTATCTTGACCCTGTCAAAGCGGCTATCAGAACCCAGCGCTCGGTCCAGGGCAAAGATGTGTGCGTCCGGCGATCCCCCACCCGCAATATCAAGACTCTTGAGAATCTCAGAAGTGAGCAAGGGGCGCCGCGCCTCGTCGACGATAGCTTCAGCCAGGTTTAGATAGCCTAGGTGAATCTCGGGAAGCAACTCGCGCAGGAACCAGACACCAGCCAAGTAGACAAACTCGTCTCGTGACCGTAAGTGAGTCTCCAGC
>CAYQDH010000547.1:2120-3728 GCA_964416075.1 uncultured Anaerolineales bacterium
CCAGCTGATCCGCCACATAAGCTGCAAAACGATCGACCAGCTCTGATTCGCTGACCTCTTCACCACCCGAACCCAGCAGCTCCTCGATGGGGCGATTGAGTGGATGGGGATAATCGAAAGAGGCCACAAACTCGCGAGGCGCCTGTTCCCCTTCGAGCATAACCTGGATCACCTCAAAGGGGCCGTATTTGGGGTTATGGCCGGGCCGGACGCGGGTTACGTGACCCTCTGCAAAATCGAGAGCAGAGAAGAGGATATCCTGGCCTTGCTCATACTGCCGGGATGGCTGGTAGATCTGTCGCTGGTTGGCTTGGCGCGCGACCGTTTCCTTTTCACGCTGCAAGCGACGCAGAATAATCGCCGCGGCCAGCGTATCGAGTTGCTGCGGCTTGCCTCCCTCAAGGATCAGGCTTGTAACCAGATCAAGATCGCTTTCAGAGACTTCATAGTGATCACGCCAGAATGCCTCTGTCAGAGTCTGCAACTTGCGCACACCAGCCATACATTCCTCCCCGGCAAAAGCTCCACACAAGCTTGAAACGTCAACAAAGGCCTCGGCCACTTGCCGGGGCCTTTGAGCGATGGGCGAAACAGGGCTCGAACCTGTGACCTCTTCCTTGTAAGGGAAACGCTCTCCCAGCTGAGCTATTCGCCCGCGACCTGCAACGACACAGCATCGACAAGTGTACCACAGAGGCCTTGTGGCGTCAAAGATATCATGGCGTGGGCCAGCGATGCCTCACATAACCTCAGGCGCATTCATGCCCATAAGATGGAGAGCCCGCGCCAGCACGACCCGGCAAGCCGACACTAACTTGAGGCGGGCTTGGGTGATAGCCTCATCAGCAGGATCAGAACTAACCACTCGGCAATCGCGGTAAAAAGCGTGGAAACAGGCCGCAACGTCGTAGGCATAGTAAGCTAGGTGATGCGGAGACAAAGTGGTAGCCACTGTGCGCACCACCTCGGGCAAACGCAGCATGCGCCTAATCAGTGCCAACTCGGGAGCCGACGTCAACAGGCTTACATCGCCCTCGCCATAACCGTGATCACCCGCGTAGCGCAGAATGGAGCAGATTCGCGCGTGGGCATATTGGATATAGTACACCGGGTTGTCGTCAGACTGCTGTTTGGCCAACTCGATGTCAAAGTCCATCTGGCTATCGGCGGAACGGGAAACCAGGAAATAGCGGACCGCGTCAGCTCCCACTTCCTCTAGGACCTCGCGCAAGGTGATGATATCACCAGTGCGCTTGGACAGGCGTACCACCTCGCCGCCGCGCTTGAGGGTGACCAACTGGTAGAGGATGATGGTCAGTCGCTCTGGGTCCAAGCCCAAAGCCTTCATCATGGCCTTCATGCGCGGCACGTGGCCTTGATGGTCGGCTCCCCATACATCGATAACCCGCTCAAAGCCGCGCTCGACGAACTTGTTATAGTGATACGCCACATCGGATGCAAAATAGCCTGGAGACCCGTCAGACCGCACCAGCACCTCGTCTTTGCCACCGCCCAACTCGGTCGCTTTGAACCAGACCGCGCCATCATGCTCGTCAATGTGGCCACCCTCGCGCAAGATGGCCATGATGTGCTCGTACTGGCCGTCAC
>CAYQDH010000548.1:0-2638 GCA_964416075.1 uncultured Anaerolineales bacterium
GCAAGGGGCGCCAGCAGGGCCCCGGCAAGCCCGAGCTGCAAGCCAACGGCCGCGGGGATATCGACCTGGTGGGCTATATCCGCGTCCTGCACGAGAACGGCTACGCCGGCCCCCTGGACCTGGAGATCATCGGGGCCAAGGAATACAGCCTGGTGCAGTGCTCCGTCATCGCCGCCGAGTCGCGCGGCCACATGCAAGCCTGTCTCCAGGCCTGCGGCGCGCGGTAGGGGGAAAAGAGGAATCACGGAGAGCGCGGAGGTTTCACAGAGACCACGGAGGGGAAGAAGGACAGGGGGAGGGGAAGATCGGGAGACATGGAGATGAGTGCCTGATTCGCATCTCCGGGTCACCTACTCTCCGCATCACCATATCTCCATCTTCTCTGTGTCCTCCGTGCAGAGCTCTGTGATCTCCGTGATTCCTCTTCGTCGCTTCGAAAGGGGGGTCACATCGTGCTCAACCATCGGCTCTATCCAGGACCTCTCATCTTCTGCGTTCTCGCGCTGCTGACCCTGGCGGCCTGTGACGGCCCAGGCATGCTCTTACCCACGGAGCCGCCTGTCCCAACGCGCGCCCCGGTCACCGCCACCTACACGCCCACCCGCACCTACACGGCGACCCCGCTCCCCACTAATACCGCCACCTCCACGCCCACCGTCACACCCTCCGAGACATGGACGCCGCCACCCAGCCCCACGCCCACCGCGCCCGCCACAGCGACCCCTGCGCCCAGCGATACGCCCGCGCCAACACAGACAACAGCGCCGACCGCCGCGCCCAGGCCCACGGCCGCCCCCGCGCCCACCGAGGCCGTCCGCTCCGGCGAGGTCGCCATCGGCGGCTGTCCCGGCGGCTGCACCGAATCCAGCCCGGCTTGCCAGATCAAGGGAAACATCAACAGCAAAGGGGAAAAGATCTATCACATGCCCGGACAGCGGTACTGGGAGCAGACGCAGATCAAGCCGGAGGATGGGGAGCGCTGGTTCTGCACGGAAGAGGAGGCGGTGGCCGCCGGTTGGCGCAAGTCAAAGCAGTGAGCCTGGCGTTTGACCCAGGCCGTCATCGCGTCTATAGTCGAGTCAGGCGCAGCGTTGCGTCAAGCGCTATAGCGCCTCTCTACGTCGGTTCCTTCACACCCTACAAAAGGAACGCATTACAGCGCTAAAAACTCGTAGTGTGCGGGCGCGCTGGAGCGGACAACGCACGTAGGTCCGGCTCCCCGCCCTCTGACACGAAGCAAACTACCAATCCTTCATCCATTGCCCCGGACAAGGCGGTACCACCTTATGTAGTACGGCAACAGCACCGGCGAGCTGTGCTGCCCGAGCACGAGCTAGTCATGCTATAGGCCACCCTTATCATATCGTCCGATTCTGATATTGGAGTATAATCCTTCTCTGCTCCAGGCTAAATGATGCTTCGCTGCTACAACCCCGGAGCGAATTGTCGTCGCGGTAGGTGGCTATTGACGGGCTTGATGTTGGCACTGCAATTTCTCACTCGCATCCCCGTGCCCCTGAAAGGGGAGGTCTCCCCACGGATGTGGGTCCGTTCCATGGCCTGGTTCCCCCTGGTGGGCCTTCTGCTGGGCGGTCTGCTGTGGGGCGGGCGCTGGCTGTTGCTGCGGTGGGTATCGCCGCCCTTGGCGGCGGGGCTAACGGTGGCGATTTGGATGCTCCTCAGCGGTGGGCTACACCTCGATGGGTTCATCGACTGCTGCGACGCCCTGTGGGCCGCTTTGCCGGCGCCGCGCCGCCTGGAGGTGCTCAAGGATGTGCATGTAGGCGCGTACGGCCTGGTGGGCGCCATCTTGTTGCTGGGGCTCAAGGGGTTGGCCCTGGCCGAACTGGGCGTGGGTTGGCCTTTGTTGCTGGCCCCCATGCTGGGGCGCTGGGCGATGGTATATGTCACGGTGGCTTTTCCCTACGCGCGGCCCACGGGGCTGGGCAAGATGTTCAAAGATGCCGTTGGCTGGCGCGAGGTGGCCATCGGGGCGGCCATGGCGATCCTTGCGGCGCTAATGGTGGGTTGGTGGCGCGGAGCGCTTTTGGCGGCCTTGTCCTGGCTCGTGGCCTGGCTGCTGGGCCGGTGGGCCGCCCGCAAGCTGGGCGGTGGGATCACCGGCGATGTCTATGGCTTGGTCTGCGAGATGGTGGAGTTGGCTGTGTTGCTCGCCGCGGCGGCCATCCATGCCTGAGGCCCGTTTTCGCCTGGGGACCACCTCCTACATCTATCCCGAGGACCTGGTGGCCAACGTCGCGGCCCTTGGCCCGCTCGTGGACGATGTGGAGCTGGTGCTCTTTGAGACCAAGACCCTGAGCAACCTGCCGGACAAGCCCACGATCGTGGCTCTGCAGCGGCTGGCCGAGCTGCACGACCTGACCTACACCGTGCACCTGCCCCTCGATCTGTGCCCGGACCCTGGCCATCCCTCGTTGCCCCTGGCGCAAAAGGTCCTACGCCTCACGCAGCCGCTGCAGCCCTACGCCGTCGTGGCCCATCTGGACGCCCAGGCTCCCCTGCGCACCGGGGACTGGAACAGGTGGCGCGAGGTCTCGCTGCGCGCCCTGGAGGAGGTTGGCCGCACGGTGGGCGCACCGGAGCGAGTGTGCATCGAGAATATCGAGCGCTGGCCCCA
>CAYQDH010000548.1:2648-3728 GCA_964416075.1 uncultured Anaerolineales bacterium
CCTGCCGGTGAGTTACTGCCTGGACATCGGCCATCTCTGGCTGCAAGGGCTCGATGTGCCCGCCGTCTTGTCCCCGCTGGCTCCCCGCACGCGGGTGGTGCATCTGCATGGCATCGATCCCGCCAGCGGGCGCGACCATAACTCCCTGGCCCATGCATCAGGCCCGCAACTCGATGATGCCCTCGCCGCCCTCTGCGCCCGGGGGTTCGCGGGGGTCCTGACGCTGGAGGTATTCTGCGCCGACGATTTCACGGCCTCACGCGCGCGGGTCGTGGCCTGGTTGCGCCAAGACGGCCATGGCCCGAGCATGTCGTTGAAGGAGTAGAACAAGTGACAGGCACGACCGGACCGAGACAACGTGAGACGATCCTCATCCTGGGGGGAGCGCGGAGCGGCAAGAGCGACTATGCCCAGTCCCTGGCGGGTCGCCTGGGCAGCCGCGTGCTCTATGTGGCCACCGCCACGGTGGGTGATGAGGAGATGGCCCAGCGCATAGCCCACCACCGCGCCTCGCGACCCGCGACGTGGGATACCTGTGAGGCTCCGCTGGACCTGCACGCTGCCCTGCGGGGATGTGCGCCCGGCTACGAGGTGGTGCTCATCGATTGCCTGACCCTGTGGGCCACGAACGTGCTCTTACGCGACGAGGAGCACCCGGACCTGGCCGAGGCACGCCTGCTGGCCGACCTGGACGCCGTGCTCGTGCTGTGCGCCGAGCACGACATCCAGTTGATTATCGTCTCCAATGAGGTGGGCTTGGGAGTGGTGCCACCCTATCCCCTGGGGCGCGCCTATCGCGACCTCTTGGGCCGGGCCAACCAACACCTGGCCCGCCACGCCGATCGCGTCCTCTTTCTGGTCGCCGGCTTGCCCCTCGATGTCAAGGCCTTGTCGCAAACGCTTCCCTGGCCCTACAATCCCGCCTGAGCTCTATGATTTGGCAAAGGGCCACTCTTCGAGCCGCTTCACCCAGCGCTGCGCCGCCTCTACCGTGGGGCAATAGGTGTCGATGGCTAATCCCTTGGGCGACAGGTGAGGCAATATGGTCTCCAACTCCTCGGGCGAGTACTTGCGCACGAT
>CAYQDH010000549.1:0-3726 GCA_964416075.1 uncultured Anaerolineales bacterium
CACCCCGATGAGGGGCTCCGTCCCACTCTGGCCGTCGGCAATCCCGAGCGTGTGCCCG
This sequence comes from uncultured Anaerolineales bacterium, assembly GCA_964416075.1. Lineage (GTDB taxonomy): Bacteria > Chloroflexota > Anaerolineae > UBA1429 > UBA1429 > CAYQDH01. Next base: position 59 of record CAYQDH010000549.1, read on the forward strand.
ATCTCCGCCGGGCAGAGGTGCATCTAGGCCTGTTTGCCCTCAATATAACCCTGCAGTTGCTCGATGGTGAACTCTTGTTCGGAGATGATCGATTTGACCACGTCTCCGACCGAGATCACGCCGACCAACTGCTGGCCATCGAGGACGGGCAGGTGCCGGATGCGCTTTGCTGTCATGAGGGCCATGCACTCTTCCACGGTCTGCTCGAGACCCACGCACACCACGTCGGGGGTCATGATCTCTCGCACCCGCGTATCGCGGGACATCCGGCCCCTGAGGATCACCTTGCGCGCGTAATCCCTCTCCGACATGATCCCCACCAGCCCTCCACCGCGGTCGATCACCAGGACGGCCCCGATGTTCTTGTCGGCCATCACTTCCAGCGCTTCGTATACCGAGGCATCCGGAGAGATGGACCACACATCATGACCTTTGGTCCGCAACAGCTGTCCAACAATCGTGGCCATAGCATGCCTCCTTCCCATCGACAGGCCCGTTCTGGGGATGGCCATGGGGAGCCCACTTGGCCAGAATCGAGTCGCTGCCAGCGCGCATGCCAGGAAGGGTGACGGGCTATAACGAGGATGGATGGGACATCGAAGAGAGTGTCGAGTGTGACTATGCCAGAGCGCACTGCCTGGCTCACCAAGCAACGACCGGCCACGCTCAGAACGCCCACACAACGTCTACATCCATATTATGGCAAGATTAGCGCCAAAAGTCAATGGGGTGGCCGGGCATGCAGGGCTTTGGCAAAGTCGCTGCGCCTGTGAGATTAGATGCAAACAACAGGGTTTGGCTATAGTGCGCGGGGATCCTTCCCTTCGGTCAGGATGACAGGATGGCGACAATGCCAAAGCCCTGCCGGGTATGCGCAGAGCTGCGCAATCGCCCCTCTGCGGACTGTTTTACCGAGGTCTGCCCTGGGCAGAATGCACCAAAACACTCTCTTGAGTTCCGTAGGTTTTGGCCAAGGCTTTACGAGCTTTCTTCTCGTATACTGGAATGCTCAAGTGCCATGGGGATGGTGATCCCCCAACTTCCTGGCATGCTCGTCGAGCCCTGGATCGCCGCCCCGATCGGGCAACTCCAGCGCGCCTGACATGCTTGCCTTGCGTGTGGTTCAGTTTGTGCTATAATGCGCCGCATGTTGTATCTAGTTCACGAATGGTTCATGCAAGGAGCGAGGAGGGCCAGATCGATCGATCTTTAATAAAGGCAAAGGCGCCGTATTCCTTGGCCCAGGGATTAGCCCTGCGCCGTGGGCCGGGGGTGGTCTCCCCACCGAGTTCGTTGGAATCTGATCTGTGACACTGAAAATCCAGGAGGAGCAAGCCATGAAGCGTAACTTGTGGGCCCTGCTATCTGTTCTGATGATTATGGCCCTGATTCTTAGCGCCTGCGCTGCGCCTGCCCCGACGGCAGCGCCCGCAGAACCGACCAAGGCCGAAGCCAAGGCGGAGCCGACAGCGGCCCCCGCAGCCACCACAGCCCCTCAACCCACCGCGGCTCCCGCCGCGGCCGCTCTCAAGGTCGTGCTGGCCACCGATGCCGCCTTCCCGCCGATGGAATTCGTCGACGCGAACAAGGCCATCGTGGGCTTTGACATCGACATGATGAACGCCATTGCCAAGGCGATGGGCATCGAGGTGGAGTACAAGAATACCGCCTGGGACGGCATCTTTGCCGGCCTGGAGAGCGGCGGGTACGACGGCATCATCTCGTCCGTCACCATCACCGATGAGCGCAAGGCCAAATACGACTTTTCCGACCCGTACATCAATGCGGGCCAGGCGGTGGTGGTCCTGGCCAGTGACATGGCCATCAAGAGCGACAAGGACCTCACCGGCAAGACGATCGGCGCCCAGATCGGCACCACCGGCGCCCTGGCCGTGGAAAAGATCTCTGGCGTCACGCTCAAAGAGTATGACACCATCGACCTCGCCTTTGCCGACCTGGTGAATGGCGCGGTGCAGGCTGTGGTGGTGGATACCCCCGTGGCCGCCGATTATGCCCTCACCTCGGACCAGTTCAAGGGCAAGCTCAAGATCGTCGGCGAGCCTTTTACCGAGGAGTACTATGGCGTGCTGGTGCGCAAGGGCGAGCAGAAGGAATTCCTGGCCGCCTTTAACGAGGGCCTGAAAAAGATCAAGGCCGACGGCACCTACGATACGATCTACGCCAAGTGGATCTCCGGCGGCACGCAGATCGCCGGCGGCGCCGCGGCCCCCGCGGCAGCCGCGGGCGTTGGTGTGCCCAAGGCCCCCGGCTTCCCGGTCAAGATCGGCCTGGCCTTCCCTCTGAGCGGCGACGTCAAGACCTTTGGCGAATCCAGCCGCGATGGCGTGCTGATGGCCGTCGAAGAGGCCAAGGCCGCCGGTTGGGACATCGAGACGGTGCTTGCGGATAGCAAGTGCGACGCGCAGGAAGCGGCCAACGCCGCGAACAAGCTCATCACCGAAGATGGCGTCAAGTATATCATCGGTGAGGTGTGCTCGAGCGCGTCGATCCCCATCTCGGAGATCGTGGAAGGGGCGAAGGTATTGCAGATCTCGCCGACCTCGACGAACCCCGCGGTGACGGTGAACGAAGACGGCAGCGTGAAGGAGTACGTGTTCCGGGCCTGCTTCCTGGATCCGTTCCAGGGCGAAGTGGTAGCGGCGCTGGCCAAGGAGCTAGGGGCTGCCAAGGCCGCGGTGTTGTTCGACGTGGGGAACGACTATGTGAAGGGCTTGGCCGAGTATTTCAAGGCCTCGTTCGAGGAGATGGGCGGCCAGGTACCGGTGTACGAAGCGTACACCAAGGACGACACCGACTTTTCGGGCATCTTGGGCAAGGTTGCGGCGGCGGACGTGGACGTGGTGTTCCTGCCCGACTATTACAACAAGAACAACCTGATCGCGGCCCAGATCAAGGAAAAGGGTATCGACGCCATCCTGTTGGGTGGTGATGGTTGGGATTCGCCGGAGCTGCAGCTGGACCTGTTCGAGGGTGGGTATTTCTCGAACCACTACTCGCCGGCCGATCCTCGACCGTTGGTGCAGAACTTTGTGTCGCAGTACGAAGCCAAGTACGGCGCGGTGCCCGATGCACTGGCCACCCTGGCTTACGACGCGGCCAAGATCCTGTTGCAGTCCATCTCCGAGGCGGGCACAGACGATCCGACGGCTGTGGCAGCCAAGATGGCGGGGATCAAGTACGAGGGTATCTCGGGCGATATCACCTACGACGAGCAGCACAACCCCATCAAGAAGGCGGCTATCGTCAAGATCGAAGGCGGCAAGACCACCTTCTTCAAGTTCGTCGCTCCGTAATTCGGCTTGTTCTGGGAGGGGGGAGCTCAAAGCTCCCCCCTCTGGTGCTACGTGCTGCATCCGGGGGAACCGCTCAAGTCTCAAGTCCCGCCAAGGGGAGGCCCGATGAAAGATTCCGCCGCCAAACTAGTCCTCCGCATCATCGTCTGGGCTATCTATGGCGCACTGGGAATTGCCATCATCTGGGGCGTCGCCGCCCTGGTACGGATGAATGGCCCCGTCTTTTTCCTACAGTCCGTCGTCGACGGCCTGCGACTGGGTTTTGTCTATGCCATGATCGCCTTGGGCTATACCATGGTCTATGGCATCGTCCGCCTGATCAACTTTGCGCACGCCGATGTGTTCATGGTGGGC
>CAYQDH010000550.1:0-3723 GCA_964416075.1 uncultured Anaerolineales bacterium
CCCACGGTCCGTAGTAACCGGTTTTGCTGCCGGTGAGCTCCTGTTCGCTGCGGAATATGGGGAGCTGAATAGGGAGCGGCGCAGGCGTCGCCGTCGACGTCGGCGTTACCGTCGGCGTGGCAGTGACGGTGTGCGTACCAGCCCAGGGTGAAGGCGTGGAGGTGGCCGATGGTGTCGTCCGGGGAGAGGTTGCGCTTGAGGTCGCCTTCGGCGACGGAGTAACGCTGCGCGTGGCTGTTGGCACGAGCAGCCTGGTAGAGGTGGGCGTCGCTGAGAGACGCCGCGTGGCCGTCGCCGTGATGGCCGGACGTTGGGTCACTGTTGGCGTAGCAGACCCTGTGACAGTCGGTTTCGGTGATGCGGTGTGCGTTCTCGTAGACGTAGGGGACGATTTCTTCAGGCTCGTGGGGGTCGCGGTATAGAGCGCGACCAGGGAAGCAGGGGCGATGTCGCTATGGCTGGCATTCACCTGACCATCCGCCGGACGACACACGATAAGAGCCGTTGAGACAGCCAACGCCACGAGCACAGGACAAAGCATTCCACCGTGGTGTGTTCGCGAGCGCATATCGTCGTGTCCTCAACACTCTGACATCTGGTTGCACCCATCGCGACCGCCCTTAGGGATTGACCCTCGTTGGCCGCACGAGCGTTGGTTGGGGGGTAGATTTGGAGCTGCTGATCAGCTGGAAACTGAGTGCCTGTGGCTCTCGGCTCAGCTCCCGTTCAATCACGCCATTCTGGCCGCGCACGACGACGATAGTCCAGTGATACCAGCCATTCTCGGCGTCGCGCTGCTGATACTCCAGGTTCTTGGTCCAGGCGATGCCGGCTTTCGCGGAGCCTTCACGCCACATGCGCACATCAAAGTACTCGTCCTCCCCCAGAGTGCCGGGCCAGGACCAACGCAAAATGACGACCTCCTCGTGCACATCCTGGGCCTCCCGGGGAGAAAGGAGCTGAGGCACCGGGTAGTTGCGTGCCGTCGGCGACAGCACAGGCGTACTGCGCAAAACGGGTGAGGGCGCCACCGTGCGGGCAGGCGCGCCCGTAGGGGTATTGGTTGGCGTGGTGGTGGGAGAGGCGGCAACGGCCTCTGTTGGGGCGCCGGAGGGCTGTGGTGTGACCTCCTTGAGCGCGGCGCTCGTCTGTGACGCCGCCACCGTCGCCGTCTGCCTCAACGCCGCGGGAGTGAGCGCCTGAAGCGCCAGGTTTTCCCATGAGCGAAGTGAGATGGTAGGCCTCTCGATGGCGAATACAGCGGCGACGGCCACCAGAGCGAACAGCGAAGCGGTCCAGATGGGCGATAGGCGGGAAGAGCCCTGGCGGTGCAACTTGGCAGGCGGGGGCGGCACAACCGGGGTAAATCCCGCGAACTCGGGCACAGGTGAAAAGCCAGGGATACGGATGACCGTGACCGGATCGAAAGCAGATGCCGACTTGCCCGCGGCGTGAGAGATCAGCGCCGCGGCGCGGTCAGTGGGGTTGTACGATGCCAGGGCGCGACGCAGGGCGCGCGAGGGCAAGCGCTTGGCCGCCCGCCGCGTGGTGAGCACCAGGCTGTCGTCGATGCCCAGGCGACGCTGCACGCACGAAAGCGGAACAGCGGACCCGACCACAGGGCGTGCATGGGGCATTTCGGGGTGCTCACCGATCAGCACGCGCGTCTCCTCGTCGCGCACGAGCAAGAGCGCGGCCCCGGCAGTGCCCAAGGCGAGCACGTCCAATCCCTGCAGCACCACCACGAGCAGCAATTGCTGCCGTACCTCTGGGTATTCGGCGTACACGGCGGCCAGTGCGGCCTGCAGGCTGGGCAGGATATCGAAGCAAGGATCGGCATAGTAGCGGCGGTAGAGCTCGGCGCGGGCCTGGCCATCCAGTGCGCCGTCGCACAACAGATACAAGCGCCCCTTGCGCGCCAGAAGCAAAGGGTCGGTCCAGGCGGTAAGGGCGTCAGAGGGCAAAGTCGGCTGATAGGCACGGCCGACGCTCGGTTCTCGTGCGGATTGACCCGTATTCATGGATACTACCGATGACTGCCAAACTATCGTCACAACACAGAGACCAGGCTGCGGTCTTGTTCCCATCATAACACAGTCCGGCATTTTTGCCCAACACCCCTCTGCAGGGCTTGACATCTGGCTCCAGATGAGGCCACAATAGATAGAGGTCGGAACCGTCACCAGTAGAACGGGCAGGCCAGTCCGAGGGTCACGGCTGAGCGTGTGAGGGCGAGCCGTTTGTGTTGTCATAGAGGGGGCTAGCGCAGCGTCGCAAGCTCGATGTATTGTCAGGAAGGAGGCGGCATGGAGGCGTATCAATATGTGGTGATCGGTGGAGGCATGGCGGGTGGGCGAGCGTGCGAAGCGATTCGCCGCGTGGACAAGTCCGGCTCGCTAGCCCTGGTAACGGCGGAGGCGCATCGTCCCTATCAGCGGCCACCCCTCTCCAAGGGGTACCTGGTGGGCAAAGAGGGCCTGGAGCAGGTCTACCTCAAGGAAGAGAGCTTTTACGTCGAGAACGGCATCCAGATGCTGACCGGCGTCACGGCGGAGGCGATTGATCCGGCGGCGCATACCGTCTCGCTGGGAGGGGGTCGCACGGCGCAGTATGGCAAGCTTTTGCTGGCCACAGGGGGACGGCCCATCCGCCTGCCCCTGCCCGGCAACGAGCTGGATAACGTTTTCGTGCTTCGCACCATCGACAATTGCCAGGCCATCCAGGGTGGAGCCCAGTCGGCCCAACAGGCCCTGGTCGTGGGGGGGAGCTTTATCGGCTGCGAAGTGGCGGCCAGCCTGGCGCAGCTTGGTAAGCACGTCACCATGGTCTTTCCTGAGGCGCGCTTGCTAGAGAAGGCTCTTTCGGAGGAAGTGAGTGGCTTTTTGCGGGGCATGTTCGAGCAAAAGGGGGTCCGTATCCTGTCGGGAAACAAACCCGTCGCCCTGGAGGGCCAGGGACGGGTGCAGCGGGTCAAATTGGACAGCGGCGAGACGGTGGACACCGACATGGTGGTCATGGGTGTGGGCATTCGGCTCAACACCGAGCTGGCGCGCGCGGCAGGCCTGGCGATGGACGAGCGCGGCGCGCTTTTGGTGGACGACCGCCTGCGAAGCAGCAACCCCGATATCTATGCCGCGGGGGACATCGCGGCGTGGCCCGACCCCACCTATGGCAAGCGACTACGTGTGGAGCATTGGGACGTGGCCAGGCAACAGGGAACTCGCGCTGGCCGAAATATGGCCGGCGAGGACAAGCCCTACACCGCACTCCCCTACTTTTACTCGGACCTCTTTGAGTTAAGCTTTGAGGCCTGGGGTGACCTGAGCAATTGGGAGCGCACCTTGCAACAGGGGAGCCCGCAAGAGGGCAAGTTCGCGCTCTACTATTTCCGAGACGGCCAGCTCAGTGGCGCCCTGGCAGCGGGCTGGTCGCGCGACGAGACCAAAGCCCTGCAGGCGCGCGTTGCCGCACGACCACCGTTCGCCGAGATAGAGGGTGAAATCAGAGGATAGACTGGGCAGGTGGGGGGGCCATAGACGACAACAGCCCGTGGTTCTTGCACCACGGGCTCGTTCTCCGGCTCAAGTGACGATTCCGTATCCCAATTTGCCAAATCGCGGGCCTCAATGCCATAGGTAGCTGGCTACTTGACCAATTTGGCATCGAGGGTCTTTTCCGCGGACAGTGCCCGCGATACCGGACACCCTGTTCTCGTCCCCTCTG
>CAYQDH010000551.1:0-3717 GCA_964416075.1 uncultured Anaerolineales bacterium
CCAATCTGGACCTATCCGGCATCCACTGGGTCATCGTGGGGGGCGAATCCGGCCCGGGGGCCAGGCCGCTTCAGGAGGATTGGGTGCTGGACATCCGCGACCAATGCGGGACGGCCCAGGTGCCCTTTTTCTTCAAGCAGCGGGGCGGCGTGCGCAAAAAGCGCGCCGGGCGGATGCTGGAGGGGCGCACGTGGGACGCCATGCTCGCTATGCCGGGCGCCCGTCGGCCCGGAAGCTGGCCCCTGCTCACCACTGATCAGTATAGCCCACCAGATGGCTGCGACAAACCAACGGTTGCCGCGGACCTAGGATCGCGCTGCGCCAGGGCACGTCCAGCTCGGCGAGGACCGCATCCATGATGGCAGAGCGACAGGGCAACCGGGGAACATAGCCCATAGCCGAGCCACGCGTCGCTCCCAGTGCACGGGATCCTGAGCCCATTCGGCGGTGGGCGCTGGTTTACGCAGCGGCCAGATCGCGGGCCAGCGTCTCCAGATCGACCAGGCGGGCCCCTGCTGCCCGCGCTGCGCTGTGCGCCGCATCGGTGAATCCGGCCCGGGCAAAGAAAGCATAGTGCACCTTCCATCCCTGGCCGCCGTCCGGGAGCTTGGCCAGCAGGCGGGGCGTCTTGCCTTGCACCAGTTCCTGGATCAGGCTCCGCCCCTCAGGCTCGGTACCCCACTTGCACTCGCCCAGGAGGATGGCCCGCTCGGCCCAGTTCACGGCCACCACGTCCACCTGCACATCGCGCGCCCAGTGGCTGCCCACTTGCTGCACGGGGAAGGGCAGGTCGCCCGCCTCGTGGCGCTGCATCACCCATTGGCGGCAGAGGTCCTCGAAGGCGGTGGCCCCCACAAAGGCGCGCAAGCCCTCGCGGATGCGGGGCAGGATCAGGTCGGGGTGGTACGATAGGTCATCCTGGTAAGGCGCTACGAAGCGAAAATAGAAGCGAAAGTAGGGGTCGGTGAGGTGGTAGCGTCCACTGCGGCTGCGTCGCCGCTCCGCCACGGCCACGGTCGCGGGGAGCCTGCGCTCCACCAAGCGCAGTTCCTCCAGGCGCGCCAGGTAGGCGGAGAGGTGTGCCTTGCCCACCAGGGCCGCGTTCGAGATATCGCCCAGGGTATGGTTCCCCGCGCCGATGGCCTTGATCACCGCCAGGTGAGTGCTTGGCTCACGTACCTCGTCGTACAACAGAAAAGTGGGCTCGGCGATGAACATGCTTCCCGGCGCCAGGATCACGTCGCGAATGTTGTCCGTCAGGGAGCGGTCGGGGTCCAGCCACTCCAGATACGCGGGCACACCGCCTACGACGGCGTAGGCCGCCACGCGCTCCTCGGTCGACCAGGAGGGCAGGAACTCGCGCAGCGCAGCAAAGGGCAGGGCGCGCAGCTCCCACTGGCCTGTCATGCGGCCAAAGAGCGGGGATTGCCGGGTTTGCAGTGTCTCCATGGTGTGCACGTGCGACCCGCATAGCACGATCACCACTTGGGAAAGCCTCAGGTATTGGTCCCAGGCGTGTTGCAGCGACGAGAGCATCGCCGGATCGGCCTCCGCGGCGTAGGTGAACTCGTCCAGGATGAGGATCTGCCGCCGGTCGCCTAGGACGGCCCCGATAGCGCGCCAGCAATCGTCCCACGAAGCAAAGATGGGCGCCTGTGTCGCGTCCAAACCCAGGATGCGCGCGTAAAGCTTGCGCCGCTGCAAGGCGGCGGGTTCCTTTTCCGCCGCCCAATAACATTGGGCCAGGCCCGACCGTTCGGCCCAATGGCGTAGCAGCACCGTCTTGCCCACGCGACGGCGCCCATAGAGCAGCACCAACTGCGCCGCAGTGGGGCGCCTCCGCTCCAAGACGGCATCCAGGAAAGCCAGCTCTGTCTCCCGGTCCACGAAGCGACCATGCATCCCCGATCGCATTTCCATCAGCCGTGTCCGTTCCCCTTGGCCAAATAGACCCCCAGCAGATTAGTATAAGGAGTATGTGGCTTATTTTACAGCGGACCGACGCCAGGTCAAAACGGCGATAGTAGGAGAATCATGCCTGTTCCTATCGGCGTTCATCCTCTTCCATCGGTGTGAGGTCTCGGAGCCTACTTGGTCGCGACCGCCATCACGTGAGCGCTCACGTCCAGGATCGCCGGCTCGGTCTCCAAGGTGCGCGCGATGTGCAGCAGCCGCTCGCGCAGCGCCTGCCGCCGGTCCTCCGCGCGGGTGAGGTGGTAGAGCGGCCCAAGGGGCAGCGCGGCGTCCATAGCGCCGCCAGGCCAAGCCAACGAGCGGGCATCCCCGATGCTCGCACTGGCCAGCGGGCAACCAGGCTGCGCCACGGAGGCCTCTTGAGCTATCTGCACGTGCAGAGGCGAGATGTCGATCAGGTGCACCCGCTATCCCCGCTGGGCCAGCCAGCAGGCATGCCCCCCTCTCCTCTTCTCTCCCTCTCCCCCATCTCCCCCTCTCCCTCTCTCCCTCTCTCCCCATCCTCCTCTCCGTGTCCTCCGTGCCCCCCCTCCGTGCCTCCGTGTTGACCTCCTATTCCCCCTCCGCCAAGGTGTTCGCCGCCTGCACCAGCGCGCGCAGATAGCCCACCGAGAAAGCCTCCGCCGCATAGCGCCCGCCCACCATCTGGGGCAGGTGGTCGGACCACACCATGCCGTCGTAATCCACCTCGCGCAGGGCGCGCATCACCTTGAACATGTTCATATACCCGTCATCCATAAAGGTCTCCACAAAGCCGCCCTCGTTGATGGGCGCCGTCACGTTGCGGAAATCGACGATCTGGATGAGCTTCCGGCTGCCAAAGTAGCGGATCGTCTCCAGGACATCGGCGCCCATCTGGGTGCCACCCTCCAGCCAGCACCCCAGGCAGAGGGAGACGCCCACATGCGCGCTGTTGGCGATCTGCAGGGCCTTGCGATAGCCGTCTATGCTGGAAAAGATGGGCCGCGGCACGCCGCCGAGCACCGGCACGGGCGGGTCATCGGGGTGGATGCCGACATAGATGCCGACCTCCTCGGCCACGGGGACCACGCGCTCGATGAAATAGGCATAGTTGTCCCAGATCTCTTGCTCGCTGTAGACGCGCCCGTGGGTGAGGGGGGCCTTCCAGGTCGTGGTCATCCAACGACCCTCGCGAGCCTGGGGCAGGCGAAAGGCGCGCGACACGGCGCCGCCGCGAATCTCCTCCCGGTCGGTGCTCCAGATGCCGTTGCCCATATGGGCATAGCGCGCGTAGCGGATCCCCGCCTCGCCCAGGGTGCGGATGTAGCGGAGGTAGGCCTGCACCTTTTCGTCGCGCCCGGGGAGGTTGAGTGTGATCTCTTCCATGTTCTCGCCGATGGTGTGGTGGCGGATGGTGTACACCCCCAGGCCCTGGTCCTCGAAGCGGTGGATGATCTCCTTGTATTTGGCCACAGTGTGCTCGCCGGGGTCGCTGATGACGGCCCAATCGGCGCCGACCTGTTTGGCAAAGGCGATCTCTTCCTCACTGGCGTCGGGCTTCAAGCCGGTGCCGATCTGCAATCCCGGCCTGGTGTTGAAATAGCCGGGCAAGCAGGTCATGGGATAACGCTTAATGTCGGTGGTCATGCTCAGTGGTCCTTTCTATTTTTTTCGACAGGATTTACAGGATTGACAGGATTTAGGATCTTTAACCATGCGTTTTTTTCTCCCCATCCTGTTCATCCGCGGCTTGCTGCGAGTCGGTTGAATCCTGTCTAAGAT
>CAYQDH010000552.1:0-3716 GCA_964416075.1 uncultured Anaerolineales bacterium
TTTTTCACCTCTGCAGGATAGAGCCTAGCTCCACTTGCCAACGCCGCCGCACCCACTCTTTCATCTGGCATCCTTTATGGTGATGGCGAGGATACCATGCTCGGAGAGGCGATGTCAAGGCATGTTGCTCTTGACCTATCGACGGGTGATAGGCATAATCGGGCAGGCGAAGCAGAGGGAGCGGGCAAGATGCCCGCTGTACGGGGTGGGGGATGAAGGGGGCGGGCAAGATGCCCGCTGTACGGGGGGGGCACGGGTGACTACGAACTGGTACGCGGGGATGCAGTCTGACTGGGCGAGGAGGGTAAGGATGGAACGGGGTGCAAACTGCCTGGCGAAGCTGGAGCGGATGAACAAGACCCTGCGGCACCAGGAGGCAGATCGTGTGCCGGTGAGTGACTTTTTCTGGGGGAGTTTTTTGCAGCGCTGGCGCCGCGACCTGGGCCTGCCCGCGGATGCCGATATCTATCGCTACTATGACCTGGATTGGCAATGCACCACGCCGAACATGGACCCGCACATCAAGCCCTTCGATATTCTGCGGGAGACCGACGAGGAGGTGCTGGTGCGGACCGGGTTTGAGGCGGTGATCCGAAAGAAATATGCCGATCCGATGCCCGCCTTTCTCGAGTTCGAGACCAACACCATCGACAAGATGGCGGCCTTTCAGTTCGATGACCCCTGGGATGAGCGACGCTTTTTCCGGGCAGGGGATAACCAGCTCGCCGGTGTGGGAGATGGGTTCGCCCGTAACTCTCCGGCCTGGATCGACACGGTCAAGGCATTGCACAGCGACTTTCCCGTCTATGGCAGCGTGGCCGAGGGCCACGAGATGCTGTGGCGCATCGTGGGCTCGCCCAATGCACTGCTCTGGATGGGCCAGTACCCGGATGAGGTGGCCCGGTTCGTGGAACGTATCACGGCCTTTGCGGTGGAGCTGACCAAAGCGCAGATCGCAGCCGCCGATGGCCTGCTCGACGGCATGGTCATCTGGGGAGATGTGGCCTATACCAGGGCCATGCTTTTCTCACCCAACTATTGGCGTCGGGTGTTCAAGCCGGGTGTCGAGGCGATTGTGGAGATCTGCCACGCGCATGAATTGCCGGTCATCTACCATGGCTGCGGCAACCTGAAGGCGATCCTGGCCGACTTGATTCAGGTAGGTGTGGATGCGGTCAATCCCCTGGAGGCCAAGGCCGGGCTCGATGTGCTGGAACTGCGACGCACATTTGGCCATCAGTTAGGCTTTTGCGGCAACATGGATGTACTGGATTGGGCTCAGAGCAGCCAGGAACAACTCGAGGCTACCGTGCTGCGCAAGCTGAACGCGGCCAAGGGTGGGGGATACATCTTCCAGTCGGACCACTCGGTGCCGAGCAACATCACGGGGGAGAGGTATGAGTTCGTGTTGAACCTGGTGCGAGATAGGGGCCAATATCCTTTGCTCTTGGGAGAGTATGATGTGGCATTGTGAGAGCTACCCTCACCCCAGCCCCTGTCCCACAGGACACGCGGGAGAGGGTAGACTTGCTGCATGTGGGTGGGGCCAAGGTGGGACCTGTGGCTAGAAAGAGGGGAGTGGGATGCGAGTTATCAAGGATGGCGGGCACCGGCTGTTTGAAGAGGATGAGGAGACGTCCCGGTATGTCTCGGAGATGCTGCACAAGCTGCGGCGAGAGGGAATGGCCGCGGTGCGCGAATACAGCCGGGCTTTCGACCAGTGGGATCCCGACGATTTCGAGCTGAGCAGGGCCCAGATCGATGAGGCGATCGAGCATTGCAGCGAGCAACTCATCCAGGATACCGACTATTGCCAGGGCAATGTGCGCGCCTTCGCTCTGGCACAGCTGGAGACATTGCGGCCCCTGGAGGTGGAAACGCGCCCGGGGGTGATCCTCGGGCACAAGCACATCCCGGTGCGTTGTGTGGGGAGCTATGTGCCAGGGGGACGATATCCCATGTTTGGGTCGGCGCAGATGAGTATCATCCCGGCCAAGGTGGCCGGGGTGGAGACAGTGGTGGCCTGCACGCCGCCTGTGCGGGGAAGGGGTTATTATCCTGCCACCATCAATGCCATGGCCAAGGCCGGCGCGGACCGCATTTTCGTGTTGGGCGGGGTACAGGCTTTTGCCCTGATGGCCTATGGCATGGATGTGGTGCCTCCCGCCGATATGCTGTGCGGCGCTGGCAACAAGTTTGTGGCGGAGGCCAAGCGGCAATTGTTCGGACAATGCGGCATCGATCTGTTGGCTGGGCCGACCGAGATCGCCATCATCGCCGACGATGGCGCTGATCCGGCGCTGGTGGCCTGCGACTTGATGGGCCAGGCGGAGCACGATCCCAATAGCGGCCAACTCCTGGTGTGCCTGAGCGAGGAGTTCGCCCGGCGGACGCTGGCCGAGGTGGATCGGCAACTGGCCGTCCTGCCCACACGCGATGTGGCCGCCGTCTCCTGGGGGCAGAACGGTCGTGTCTGTGTCGCAGCAGACCAGGAGGAGGCGATCCGGCTGAGCGACGATTGGGCGCCGGAGCACCTGGAGTTACATGTCCGTGACGCGGATTACTATCTGGAGCACCTGCGCAACTATGGCTCGCTCTTTATCGGTGAAGAGACCACCGTCGCCTACGGAGACAAGACGATCGGCACAAACCACATCCTACCCACCAGTCGCTCGGCGCGTTATACCGGGGGACTGTGGGTGGGCAAGTTCCTGAAGACAGTAACATACCAGCGCATGACACCCGATGCTAGCGTGGAGGTGGGCCGGGTGACCGCACGACAATGTGAGATGGAGGGGATGCTGGCCCACGGCCTTACGGCCACGGTTCGTGTGCAGCGATATACGAGCAGGTGATGAGGTAACAAGCCTTGACTGGGGAGGGATGGCGTGTTCGAGTTATCGCATCGCGCCGCGTTGGTAACGGGGGCGGCGACGGGGTTGGGACAAGCGATTGCGGCGGCGTTGGTACAGGTGGGCGCACGGGTGGCTATTTCCGACAAGCCAGGGATAAGCCTGGAGGAGACCGCGGCCCTGTGCGAGGGAAAGGGTGGCAGGCCCCTGGCCCTGGCCATTGACGTGCGCGATGTGGCGCAGATTCGGCGGGGGGTCGCTGCCGCGGAAAGTGAGTTCGGGCGGGTGGATATTCTGGTGAACAATGCGGGGATCAATCGCCCCACGCCCGGACTGGAGGTGGACCAGGATAATTGGGATGACCATTTCAATACCAATGTGCGGGGCGGCTTTTTCTGCGCGCAGGCCGTGGCTCCCAAGATGATAGAGCGGGGGTTTGGGCGCATCATCTTTGTCTCCAGCCAGTCGGGCCTGGTGGGCATCCCGGGCCAGCCGGCATATTGCGCCAGCAAGGGGGCTGTGATCAACCTGGTCCGCTCATTGGGTGTCGAATGGGCCAAGTACGGCATCACCGTGAATTCGGTGGCGCCAACCTTTGTGGAGACCAACCTTACGCGCAAGCGGTTGCAGAACCCCCAGTTCCTGGCCTTTGTGTTGGGCAAGATCCCCAAGGGACAACTGGCGGCGCGCGAGGATGTCGCTGCGGCCGTTATCTACCTGGCTAGCGATGAAGCAGGGATGGTGAACTGTACCAACCTGCCTGTGGATGGGGGATGGACAGCCTGGTAGATCACGATAGAAGAGCAAAGAACCTGAGATTCGGTCATAAATGGGTTGGGGGAGGATGGAGGTACAATAAGGCCA
>CAYQDH010000553.1:0-2673 GCA_964416075.1 uncultured Anaerolineales bacterium
CTCTACGCGCAACCCCTCTCTCTGCAGGCGGGCCAGCACCTGCCGTGCATAGTCCACGTGGCGATCGGCGATGGGCACGATCTTGGCCTGCACGGGTGCCAGCCACAGGGGGAAAGCACCCGCATAGTGCTCGATCAGCGCGCCGAAAAAGCGCTCCATGGAGCCTAGCAGCGCCCGGTGCACCATATAGGGCCGGTGTTCCTGGCCATCCGCGCCCACATACACCATATCAAAGCGCTCGGGCTCGTTGAAATCGAACTGGATCGTCGTCATCTGCCACTCGCGGCCCAGGGCGTCTTTGATCTTCAGGTCGATCTTGGGCCCGTAAAAGGCGCCCCCGCCCTCATCGAGGTGGTAGTCCATGCCCTCGATCTCCAGCGCCTTGCGCAGCGAGACCAGGGCCTGCTCCCAGCGCTCCGGCTCGCCCACGGCCTTTTCCGGGCGCGTGGCCAGGTAGGCCCGCACGTCGGGAAAACCGAACGCTCGCCACAGGTCCATGGAAAAGCGCAGCACGTTCAGGATCTCGCCCTCGATCTGCTCGGGCGTGCAGATGATATGCGCGTCGTCTTGCGTGAAACCGCGCACGCGCAACAGGCCGTGCAGCACGCCGCTGGGCTCCTTGCGATACACCGTGCCCAGCTCCGCCCAGCGCAGGGGCAGCTCGCGGTAGGAGCGCCGCTGCGTCTTGTAGATCATGATGTGGAAGGGGCAGTTCATGGGCTTGATGTAAAAGTCCTGGCCCTCGATATCCATGGGCGAGTACATCGAGTCTTTGTAAAAGCCCAAGTGCCCGGACGTTTCCCACAGCCAGGAGCGCCCGATGTGCGGCGTAAAGAGCACCTCGTACCCGCCTTCGCGGTGGCGCTGCCGCCAAAAGTCCTCCACCACGCCCCGTATCCTGGACCCCTTGGGGTGCCAGTACACCAGGCCCGCGCCGGCCTCCTCGTGCAGGCTGAACAAGTCCAGCTCGCGGCCCAGGCGACGATGGTCCCGCCGCTCGATCTCCGCCAGGCGGTCGAGGTAGGCCTGCAGCTCCTCTTTGCTGTGCCACACCGTGCCATAGATGCGCTGCAGCATGGGGCGCTTGTCGTCGCCGCGCCAGTAGGCCGCCGCTGTATTGAGCAGCACCAGAGCCTGCTGGTTGATCTGGCCCGTGCGCTCCAGGTGTGGGCCGCGGCAGAGGTCCATGAACGACCCATGGCGATAGACAGAGATCACCTCTCCCTCGGGCATCTCCTCGATCAGCTCCAACTTGTAGGGCTGGTCTTTGAATAGCTCGCGCGCCTCTTCCCGCGAGACCTCCTGCCGATCAAATGTCGTATTGGCCTTGATCCCGGCCTTCATCAGCTCCGAGATCTTGGCCAGATCCTCCGGCGTAAGCGGGCGGGGCAAGTCAAAATCATAGTAAAAGCCCGTATCGATCGCTGGCCCAATGCCCAGCTTGGCCTCGGGAAAGAGCTTGACAACGGCTTCCGCCATCACATGGGAGGCGGAATGCCGCACGACTTCTAGTTCTTGCTTGCTCATGGTTGGTTACTCCTTATCATCGTTCGATTGGCAAATGGTAAATGGGCCGCGTCCCGGCGCCCGCGAGAGCTCTGGTGCTTGGTCCAGCGCTCCATCGCTCACGCCGGGCTGGCAGTGATGGTGCGGCGTATGGTAATCCAGTACATGGCCCTGGCCTCCTTCATGAGCCACTAATAAAAAAAAGACCGCTCGCTCGGGGCGAGAGGTCTGGCTCACGCGGTTCCACCCTCATTCCGAGCACATGCCTCGCGGCAAGTGCTCGCTCTTGTGGCCGGTAACGGGGCCTCCGGGGCTCCTTAATAGATCTCGTTCAGGAGCCGGCTTGCAGGGGGTTTTCGCCATCCCACCATCGAGGAGGGTCTCAGTCTCTGCCCTCCACTCCCTGTCGACTGGGGTAAGGCCAACGAGTTATACGTTGGTCCAGGGTACTCGTCCTGCGCTATGCCTTTCAGCACTGTTGACAGATACAAAACACAATATACTACCAAACCATGTGAGTGGCAAATCGGGTCCCTTGGCGACTCGCGACACGACACAGGGCGCCGCCGTAGTCACCCTAACCGTCCCGTGTCCTCCAACGGCGGGAGGAGGTTCCGTATTTTCTCGGGTGAGTCCTCAGCCCCCACTCAGTGGTAGCCCGGTTGACGGCTTGTGCACGCACGGCGGGACGCGCTGCGATGGATGACTTGACCGCTCACATAGCTGGTGCTAGAGTACGGGGCAATCGCGCAGTTTTCCGATACCCGCAAGGGAACGGGGGACGCGATATTGGGGTGTATTCGTCTGAGACGAGTAGGCGTCGTGCAGGCCCAACCCGTCAGCCAACTTCGCAGGCAGCGCAAGAGGCAAAGATGATCGCGCCACAATGCTTCGGTTCGGTGGTTTTGGGGTCCCGCACACCCTCCTGTGCACGTGGCCCCTTGAGCGATTTCCCTGCGATAGCCCCTAGGCTCCTCCGTACACCTCCACCAAGCCGCGATGAAGGAGCGTTCCGATGTCCGCCTGGCACACACTGGGTCGTGAGCAGATCTACGAGCAACTAAGCACCTCTCCTGCCGGACTTGGCTCGGACGAGGCTGGCCGACGCCTGGAGCGTTACGGCCCCAACGAGATCGAGGAGAAGGGCTTGCGTAGCCCACTCTCCGT
>CAYQDH010000553.1:2691-3705 GCA_964416075.1 uncultured Anaerolineales bacterium
GAGGTGATGGTCATCGTCCTCCTCGTCGCCGCCGCCATCTCTTTTGCCATCGGCGAGACGACCGACGCCATCATGATCATGATCATCGTCATTCTCAATGCCATCCTCGGCTTTACCCAAGAGTACCGCGCCGAGCGAGCCATGGCGGCGCTCAAAATGCTAGCAGTGCCTACGGTTCGCGTGCGCCGCGACGATCACGTCCGCGAGGTCGAGGCGATCACCCTGGTGCCGGGGGATGTGGTGTTGCTCGAGGCGGGCGATCGTGTGCCCGCCGATGCCCGAGTGGTCGAATCGGTCAACCTGCGGGCCGAAGAAGCCGCCCTCACCGGCGAGTCGGTGGCCGTCGACAAGGTCGACGCGCCACTCGAGGGCGATGACCTCCTCCTCGGCGATCAGCGGAACATGGTCTTCCTTGGTACCTCCATCCCCTATGGCCGTGGCTCGGCGGTTGTCGTCGAGACCGGCATGAGAACGCAGCTGGGCAACATCGCCAGTATGCTGCAGGAGGTGTCCGAGGAACGGACGCCTCTGCAGCGCAAGATGGCCGAGTTGGGCAAGGTGCTCGCCATCGCCTCCTTCGTCCTCGTGATCTTGGTGTTCCTTGCCGGCCTATGGCGAGGCGGTGAGATACTGGAGATGTTTATCATCGCCGTCAGCCTGGCCGTGGCCGCTGTGCCCGAGGGACTACCCGCTGTGGTGACCATTGCCCTCGCCCTGGGCGCGCAGCGCATGGTCAGACGGCACGCCTTGATCCGCAAGCTGCCTGCGGTGGAGACGCTCGGCTCGGTAACGACTATCTGCTCGGACAAGACCGGCACGCTGACCGAGAACCGCATGACCGTCGTGGTCCTCGACGCGGCCGAGCAGCGCACGACGATGGAAGAATTCATGCGCGGCCGGCAGCCGACCCTCCGTGCGAGCGACCCGCCGCAGGATCCACCGGCAGCGACGCTCGCACTCGTGCTGGCGGGCAGCGCCATGTGCAACGACGCGGTCATCCAGCCCGACAAGGAA
>CAYQDH010000554.1:0-3701 GCA_964416075.1 uncultured Anaerolineales bacterium
GGAGTGTTCGTCCGCGTGCTAGTGGCAGTCGCAGTCGCCGTGGCGGTGGGCGGCACCGGCGTGTTGGTCGGGGTCTGGGTCAGGGTCTCGGTTGGCTTGGCGGTCTCGGTGGGCTTGGGGGTGGATGTCAGTGTCGGAGCAGGCGTGTTCGTCTGCGTCGCGGGAGGAGGAGCAGCAGTAGCTTCGTTCTTTGCTACCGGTGCAGCGCCACACCCCAACAGGGTCCACATCGATACCAGGGCCAGGAAAATGGTCAAGATTCTCCGAGCAAGCATGGCAATCCTCCTTGTAAAAATGTAAGAGAATCCATTGGGGATATTATAGCGGAAAATAAAGCGGAATTCAATAGCTTTCGGGTTCTTTAGCGTAAATATTTGTACATAATATGAAAAAGTAATATGAATAGATTTACATGGAATATGGTTGAATGGGGGTGCAGACTGCAACCGGCTTTTTGTGGTACAATGGCTCTGCCTGAGTCGACTCAACCGGATACACGGAGCAGAGATGGATTACTCAATCCAGGGTCTTTCCGAAACCGAAGCCGCCGCGCGCCGCCAGCGCGGCCAGGGCAACAACGTCCAGTATGGCGCGACGCGCACCTACCTGCAGATCGTGCGCAAGAACGCCTTTACCTTTATCAACACCGTCCTCTTTGGCATCAGCCTCGTGCTCATCCTGATGGGCCAGTATGGCGACGCCCTGGTCACGGCAGGGCTGGTGTTGCTCAATGTCATCGTCGGCGTCTACCAGGAGGCCAGGGCCAAGCGCCGGTTGGAGCAGATCGCCCTGCTCACGCGCCCCAAGGCCACGGTGATCCGTGACGGTCAAGAAAAGACTCTCGACCCCAGCGAGGTGGTGCTGGGCGATCTGTTGCTGGCCCGCCCCGGCGACCAGATCGTCGTCGATGGCCAGGTGTGGGGCAACGCCCAGAAGCTGGACGTCGGTCAGCCGCTAGACGAGGACCCGCCCCTGGACGCAGGCCAACAGCCGGGCGATGTCCCCTCGCAAGCTACCGAGCTGCCGCAGCCCGCTGCCGCCTCGCAGAGCGCCCAAAAGATGGAGGTGGACGAGTCGCTGCTCACCGGCGAGTCGGAACACGTCCCCAAAGAGCCGGGCGACCCAGTGTACTCGGGCAGCTTTTGCGTCAACGGCAGCGCCTTCTATGAGGCGACCCAGGTGGGCGCCGAGAGCCTGGCCAACAAGCTGACCGCCGGCGCCCGTGCCTTCCGCCAGACCAAGACCCCCCTGCAACGCGATATCAACTATATCATCCGCATCCTGGTGCTGCTGGTGGCCCAGTTGGGCATCCTCTTGGCCATCTCTTTCGCCATGCGCGGGGTGCCCCTGCTGGAATGGGTGCGCGTGGCCGCGGTGATCGTGGCCCTGGTGCCGCAAGGGCTCTTTTTCATGACCACCATCGCCTATGCCATGGGCGCTGTGCGCGTGGCCAACAGCGGCGCGCTGATCCAGGAATCCAACGCCGTCGAGTCGGTGAGCAACGTGAACCTGCTCTGCCTGGACAAGACCGGCACCCTCACCACGAACAACATCATTTTTCACAGCCTGCAGCTGCTGGAGGAGGGCGAGGTGCGCGGCGAGGATGCCATCGCCGCCCTGCTGGGCGATTACGCCGCCACCAACGCGGGCGGCACGCGCACCTCGGCGGCCATCCAGGCGGCCTTTGGCGGACGCGCGCGCCCGGTGCAAGACCAGGCCCCTTTTGACTCGGAGCGCAAGTGGAGCGCCCTCATGCTGTCGGATGTGCAGCCCGCCGAGGTCTACGTCCTGGGCGCGCCGGAGGTGTTGCAGCCCCATCTAACCCCGGGGACCTCGTTGGGGCCCCAGGTAGAGACCTGGGCCGTCGAAGGGCTGAGGGTGCTCCTTTTTGCTTCCGGCGCCGCCGCCACAGGCATGCGCGACCCCGAGGACCAACTGCGCATGCCGCAGGCGCTCAAGCCGCTGGCCCTGCTCAGCTTCCGCGACGAGCTGCGCCCCGAGGCCGAGGAGACCCTGCGGCGCTTCTCCGAGCTGGGCATCGGCATCAAGATCATCTCCGGAGATAACCCGCAGACCGTGGCTGCCCTGGCCAAGCAGGCCGGGATGCGCGGCGACCTCAAGACGGTCTCGGGCCTGGACCTGCGAGAGATGGATCCCGGCCAGGCCGAAAAGGCCGCCGAGGAGGCCACCATCTTTGGGCGCATCACGCCGCAGCAAAAAGAGGAGTTGGTGCGCACCTTTCGCCAAAAAGGGCGCTATGTGGCCATGATCGGGGATGGGGTCAACGATGTCCTCTCGCTCAAGCAGGCCCACGTGGGGATCGCCATGCAGAGCGGCAGCGCCGCCGCACGCAGCGTGGCCGATGTGATCCTGCTGGGCGATTCCTTTGCCTCGTTGCCGGTGGCCTTTCGCGAGGGGCAGCGCATCGTCAAGGGGATGGAGGATGTGGTGCGCTTGTTGCTCACGCGCACGCTCTATGTGTTGCTCCTGGTCATCGCCACGCGCATCGTCGAAGTGCCTTTCCCCGTCACGCCCAAGCACAACTCGATCCTGGCCCTGCTCACCGTGGGCATCCCCATCCTGGCCATCGCCGCCTGGGCGCGGCCCGGCGCGCCGCCGCGCAGTGTCATGCGCTCCACGAGCCACTTTATCCTGCCCGCCGCCTTGACCATTTCCATCGTCGCCCTGGCTGTCTACCTGGCCTACCTGGGGATGACCGGCGACGCGCAGGAGGCGCGCACGGCGCTGACCACGGCCACCGTGTTCTGTGGGTTGCTGCTCATCCCCTTTGTGGAGCCCCCCACGCGTTTCTGGGAGGGCGGGGATGATCTCAGCGGCGATTGGCGCCCCACGATCCTGGCCCTGGGGATGCTGCTGGCCTATGGCGTCGTTCTGGCGGTGCCGGGGCTGCGGGGCTTTTTCGAGCTATCGCCCCTGCGCCTCGTGGATTACCTGATCATCGCGGCCGGCGTGGCCATCTGGGCGCTGCTGTTGCGCCTCATCTGGCGCACCAAGCTGTTTGAACGGGTCTTGGCTAGATCCTAACGGCCGCTGCCTGCGTCGTCTACCTCATTGGTGGCGAACGCGCGCAAACGAGTGCAAGGCACAAGCCTGTCTAGGGTCCTCATCGTGAAAACCTTGCCCCGGGTCGCTAGGATCATCTTCTTCATGTCCTCCCGACGAACCGCGAACCCCCGTCCGCCGATGCAGGCGATCACCTCGTACTTGGGATTGTCCGCTGAACGCCCCGCCAGGCTTAGCTCTCCAAGATGCTGGATGCGTGTGACCTTGTCTCGCGCCGTTCCATCATCCTCGGTAATCTTGACCTCGATGATCACCTGAGGATTGAACTCGCTCGGGACCATGAAATCGGGGGCCTGGTCAAAACCTTCGAGACGTTCAGCCCGCCGCGTCTTGCGATAGCTGATCCCTGCTTGGCTCAGAACGTTCTCGACCGCTAACTCGAGGACATCGCCCACGAGCTCGCTGACCGAGTCACGATGTCCAGCAAATGGCCTGCCCAGGAAGCGTTCATAGAGCAACATAGCATAGGGGACGCCCATATTGGCCAGATTGCGGACGCTTTCGGTCCCATGACGGGTGTCCGCTTTGTCGAGCCGGTGGAGCTGGTCGGCACTCACTGTGGGAGCGCCCTCGGCCAGGAGGGCGCATGCCGTTTCCACTAACGCCAGAAGCCTCTT
>CAYQDH010000555.1:0-785 GCA_964416075.1 uncultured Anaerolineales bacterium
GGTCGACATCTTTGCGGCGGTGCCACAGAACTTCATACGCACCCTGCTGGGCGAGGAGCAATTGCATGTCTCGACGGAGGTGGCGGTCAACGCCGTCAAGGTCCTCGACGCCGCCTATCGTTCCGCAGAGACTGGCCAACCGGTCGACATATCTTGAGAGGTGAGCGAAGATGAAGATGTAGATGGATGTAATGCGCGATATCGATCACGTGATGAACAATTACGAGTTGTTCTTCGACGCTTGGGAGGAGGGCGGGGTGGACGGGCTGGTCATTGGACCGCTCTTTTTCAACTCGGCTACTCTCCTGAGCGGCGCCAAGTGGGCGCCGGGGACGGGCAACGCAGTGGCGCCCTTTGACCCCAACCCAGCGGTCTACCAGCGTTTTGGGGTAGAGGCCCCGCCGGTCCCCGCGCCGGCGCCGGAACAGCGCGCCCTGCTGGAACGGATGCTTGGCGCGGCGAAGCAGCGCGGCTGGTCGGTGTATATTTTCGGCGCTTCCTACGGCTCGGGCCCGGGCGGGACAGGGCATATCTTTGCCGATGCCAGGTCGCAGGCCGCCTTTACGGCGCGCATGGTGGATACATTGGAGCACTATCCGATGGCCGATGGCGCGATCATGGATGGCCCCGAGTGGGGCTATGAGATCGCGCCCCATTTCATGAATCGGCGCTCTTGCATCTTTGACAACCTGCCGGAGGACGTTGCCCCTAAATGCGCGGAGCTGGGCTACGATTATGCGGCGCTGGTGACCGCCAAGGACCGTTTGTTCGAGCGCCTGCACCAA
>CAYQDH010000555.1:795-3698 GCA_964416075.1 uncultured Anaerolineales bacterium
AGGCCACTTTCACCGTGCCGTCGCTGCCGATGGCGGGCATGTGCTGATCGCCCGCGGTATTGAGGTTGGCGCGGGTTTCAGAGCCGATCTTTTGGCCGGCGGCGTCGAATTGCTGATAGAAGACGCCGGACGAATCGGCCTGCACGCGCCGGGCGGCCTCCTTGGGGCCTACCAACTGCTGGGGAGCGACCCCGACCTGATGGCCTGGTTCAGTTTCCGCGTAGAGTCCTTGACGGCCTTTTTCCGTGGTGTGCGCGTGGGGGTGGATGCCGAGACGAGCCGGAAAATCAAGCTGGGATTGGGGCCACGCTCCGCGGCCTTTGCGCCGCTCTGCGGGTACGACATGGCTGAGCTGGCCGAGTTCATCGACGTGTTGCACCCCAAGCACTATTTCTGGCACCGCGGGTTCGATGGGATGGTGGGCACAGTCTACCGTTATGTCGAGACTTTGACCCACTGGAACCCCGGGCTGGCCGACGAAGAGGCGCTGGCCGTGGTCAAGGCACTCTTTGGCCTGTCGCTGCCCAACATCTGGGAGCGTGAGGATCTGGAAAACGCCCTGACTGATGAGTTTTTCCAGGAGATCGTCACCCAGGAGACGGTGCGGGCGCTCGCGGTGGTGGACGACCCCAACCGTATCGTGCCCTGGGTCGACTCGGGGCGCGCCCCCCACGACGGGGACCCCATGCCGGCCGGGGACCTGCGCAGGCTGCTCCTGGCAGCCGATTCGGCGGGCCTGCAGCGCTTCCTCTATCACCACGAGGGGAACCTGACGGCGGGCGAATGGGCCGTGATGAGCGAAATCTGCGGCAAGCCCTGGCGACCGCTGGAGAGCAAGTACAATCCTCCCGACCAGTTCGTGCTGTAAGAAAACGCGAGGCCCGAGGGGCTTGCAGAACCCTTCGGGCCTCACTGGATCCTTGGTATGCGATCTCTTAGAATTTGACGGCCCCCTCCATCAGCCCCTTCATCATCCAGCGTTGGAACACCGCATAGAAGATGATGACCGGAAGAGCCGCCACCAGTAGCATAGCCGCGTCCGCCGCCTCTTGGGCGAACTGGCCACGGAACCGGGGCGAGACGGCATCCTGATAGATGACCAACAGCTTGCGCACACCGACCGAGATGGTCATCTGCGTGTCTCGGTCTATCAGTGTGTAGGTCACCAAAAAGTCGCTCCAGACACCGATGAAGCTCAATGTGGCGATGACCGCCGTGCCACCCGCGGCCATGGGCATGGCGATGCGCCAGAACACCTGAAACCAACTCGCGCCGTCGATGAAGGCCGACTCCTCGATCTCTTTGGGAATCGCCAGGAAGGTCTGGCGCATGATAAAGATCGGCACCGTGACATTAGAGGCGAAGAGCAAGACCAACCCCAAGATGCTGTTGCGCAGATGCAAAAAGTTCATCAACTCGTAGAGGGCCATCAGGCCGCCACCGCGCGGGATGAACATGGAGACCAGGATACCGAAAAAGATCACATCGCGAAGGCGAAACTGAATCCGCGCAAAGGAATACCCGGCCAGAGATGAGACGAACACCTGGACGATCACGGTCCCGAACGCAAGGACAAAGCTGTTGCGCATGTAGATCGGCAAGTTCTTTAGCGAGGTGAACAAGTACTGGTAGTTGACCAGGCTAAGATGCTTGGGGATCAGAGAGCCCGAGTTGGTGGCGAATTCCAGGCGATCTTTGAACGAGGTACTGACGATCCAAATCAAAGGCAAAAAGATCACAAAGAGCACCACAATCATCACCACATGGGTGGTGAGTCCCTCGAAACGACTCCAGGAACGGAAACGAACCCATGCAGCCGACTTGACTGGTTTGATCACCGATGTCGCCATGATTGGTCTCTCCTCTACCTCTCCCGCAGCACGCGGAACCAGAAGGCCGCCATCGCGGCGCCGAGTAGAGCACGAGGACCAACATGAAAGTCGGCTTGAGCAGGGGGATGGTGATCTGCGAAAACTGGTGCCAGGGGTTGGCCCCATCGATGGACGCGGCCTCGTAGACCTCCTGGCTGATGCCATAGATGCCAATCAGGAAAAGCAGGGTGGGGAAGCCAAAGCCGCGCCAGATATCGGTTACAGCCACGGCCCCCAGGGCGGTTTTGACCTGGCCCAGCCAGTTCGGTGGCCTGCTCATGCCCAGGGCACGCAGGTTGGCGTTGATAAATCCGAACTTGTTGTTGTAGAACTCGCTGAACATGAGAAGGGTCACAGCAATGGGCAATATGCTTGGCAGGTAAACTGACCAACGATAAAAACCAGCAAAGTGGCGCACTTTGCTGATCAGAACAGCCAACAAAAGCGAGACGATCAGGATCGAGGGAACGACGATCAGCGTGTAACGTGTGGAGATCCACACCGAATCCCAGAACACTTTGTCCTGGATCATCTCCCGGTAATTCGCAAACCCGTTCCAATCCCACATGGTGTCGGGATAAACAAAGCGGTAGTCCGTGAAGGCCATGGACAGGCCACGGATAATCGGCCAAATCTGGAACACCAAAAAAAGCACAAGCGCCGGAGCGATGAACAGGTATCCGAAAAAGTTGCTACGCTCTTTGGATCGGCGTGCAGTCTGCAATTCGCGGATAAAGGCGGTGATCGTCCCTCGGGCCGTGCTGGTGTCTATGCTCTTGCGATCAAGCGCCATGCGTGGTTCCTCCTTGGGGATGGACGGCAAGGGGACCGCCATCATAAGCGAAGGGGATAGGGGCCAGCATATGTCGGCCCCTATCCCCGGGAAGGCATCTTCGATCAGATTTTCTGCTTGGCGATCTCGTCCTTGATGGCCTGGTAGCACTCGTCCATCACTTGTTGCGGTTCGAACTTGTTGGCCGGATCCAAGGCCTTTTCGACGTAGGGGCCGGTCATCGTCATCTGGATCTGCCA
>CAYQDH010000556.1:0-3693 GCA_964416075.1 uncultured Anaerolineales bacterium
ACCATATCCCGCCGTCGGCGAACGCCAGCGCAAGCAGAAGGAACTGCTGCTGGATGCCAAGAACGTGCAGCTGAGTGAGGACGACAACGTACTGGTGCAGGGCGTGCTGGGCAGCCCGTACGCGATCGGGTACTTTGGGTATGCCTACTACCAGGAGAACGCAGACAAGCTGAACGTACTGTCGGTCGAGGGGGTAGCGCCGACAGCAGAGACGGTGGACGATGGGACCTACAAGCTGGCGCGGCCGCTGTTCATCTACACCACGGCGGAGATCATGAAGCAAGAGCCGCAGGTAGCCTCGTTCATCAACTTTTATCTGACGAGCGTGAATGACCTGATAGGGGAGGTGGGTTACTTCCCTGCCAGTGACGCCGCCCTGGATGCTTCGCGCCAAGCTTTCCTTGATGCGAACAAATAGTCCGTAAGCGGAACGGTTCAGATCACGACATGGGGAGAGCTTGGCACTCCCCATGTCGTGATGTAAATCTGGGCGACTCACACCGTGCGGTACCCAGTTATAGGCAATCTTTGCGATGGTGACAGTGATGAACAAGACCAAGGTTCTGTTTCTGTGTACGGGCAATTCGGCGCGCAGCCAGATGGCGGAGGCTTTTGTACAGATACCCGAGCTTTATGCACAGTATACAGTGTCTTCTGAGGAGTGTGATAATGCAGATGAGTGCAGTGGATCGCTTACCGCAGACTGCCGAGGGGCAGATCGATTTGACCAGGCGCCCTCGGATTGGCGAGGCCCTGATTCAGGGCTTTCTGTTCCTCTGTGGGGCGCTCACGATCGCCACTACAGGAGGGATCGTCGTCGTCTTGGCCAAGGAGTCGATGCTCTTCTTTGGCAGCGGGGAGGTGAACCTGATCGAGTTCTTAACCTCGACCCGTTGGCAACCTGCCATCAAGGAATTCGGCATTCTTCCCCTTGTGACGGCCACGTTGATGACCAGCTCGTTTGCCATGGCGGTATCTCTGCCATTGGGGTTGGCGGTGGCGATCTACCTGAGTGAGTATGCCTCGCCTCGCGTGCGCAGCATCCTGAAGCCGATCCTGGAGGTTTTGGCCGGTATCCCCACCGTGGTATACGGCTATTTTGCGCTGACCTTCATGACACCATTGTTGCGCGCTATCTTTGGACAAAACACTGTAGAGATCTACAACACAGCCTCGGCCGGCTTGGTTATGGGCATTCTCATACTACCCCTCGTGAGTTCCATGGGTGAAGACGCCCTGAGCGCAGTACCAAGGTCGCTACGTGAGGCCGCTTATGCCTTGGGAGCGACCAAGCTCGAAACAGCGATCAAGATCGTCCTTCCGGCTGGCTTATCAGGCATCGCTGCAGCGTTCATCGTGGCCATCTCGCGCGCCATCGGAGAGACGATGATTGTGGCTATCGCTGCGGGCGCAGGGCCGGCCTTTACGCTCAATCCCTTCAAGGCGGCCGAGACCATGACCGGTCACATCGTGCGCATCAGCGGCGGTGACCTCAGCTATGCTTCGATCGACTATAATAGCATCTTTGCTATCGGCTTGATGTTGTTTCTGGGGACACTGCTGCTCAACGTCATCAGTCGCGGCATTGTGAGCCGCTTTCGGGAGGTATACGAATGAACGACCGCCCATACCTGGTTCCTGCGTCGACCACCGATAGGGAGCCCCGAAGCGAGGCCTTTCCTCAGGGCGACGCACTCAAACAGCAGGTTGCGGCGCGCAAGCGCATGGGGGCGATGTGGAGCATCCTCTTCCAGGCTTCGATCATTTTGGCCATCGTAGCGTTGGCGGCACTACTTTATAATATCATCAGCCAATCGTTCGGGTTGGTCGCCATGGAGAACAAGGTCGAGCCTGCGGCGCTGGCGGTAGGTGGCGTTCCCCTCGAAGAGCTCTCCCAGGCACAACTCGCGGATATCATTAGGGAGAGGGTATCCAGTGGTGTGGTGCGACGATTGGAGAGCGAGGAGCCGTTGGCTGAGCGGAGCCACGGCGATCTCTATAGCCTGGTTCTCGAGCGCGTGGTGGAACCCAAAATCGTGGAGAGCTGGCCCCTCGTCTCATCTCTTTTTGGCCGTGCGGAGATCGAAGCAGAGACTGCGACCAAGTATCCCAAGGCCACGCTCGTTTTCCGCTCCTGGCTCACGGCCGACTTGCTCCGGAATCCCCAGTCCAGCAAGCCTGAGCTGGCTGGCGTGCGCACCGCGCTGCTCGGGTCGCTGTGGACGATCGCCATCACCATCCTTTTTGCATTCCCCATCGGCGTGGCTGCCGCCATCTACCTGCAAGAGTATGCGCGTGAAAATGCGCTGAACCGTATCATCCAGACCAATATCAGCAACCTCGCCGGCGTGCCGTCGATCATCTATGGCATGTTGGGCCTGGCCATCTTTGTGCGTGCGCTGGAATCCTTTACCAGTGGCTCACTCCTGGGGATGGTAGACCCTGCCGCGGCGAACGGACGCACCATCATATCGGCCGCCCTTACCCTGGGCCTACTCATCCTGCCCGTGATCATCATCAACGCGCAAGAAGCCCTTAGGGCTGTGCCGTCGTCTCTGCGGCAGGCCAGCCTGGCGCTGGGCGCCACCAAGTGGCAGACGATCTGGCATCATGTGTTGCCCAATGCCTTGCCCGGCATTATGACAGGCACCATCCTCGCCATCTCTCGCGCCATCGGCGAAACGGCTCCCCTGGTGGTGGTTGGTGCTGCGACATTCATCACCTTCGATCCAAACGGGCCGTTTGACAAGTTCACGACCCTGCCGATCCAGATCTACCAATGGACGGCGCGACCCCAGAGCCAGTTTCGCAACCTCGCCGCTGCGGCCAGCTTGGTGCTCCTGATACTCCTGTTGACCTTGAACGCAACAGCCATCCTGTTGCGTAACCGATATAGTAGGAGAGGCTAACCATGACCTTGCCATTTGTGGCTACGGCCAACTCACTCCCTGCCAACGCGTCCATCTCCAGTGCGGATACGGCCATCGAGGCACTGGGCATGTCCATATACTATGGGAGCTTTCGGGCTGTTCGCGAGATCGATCTGCGCGTTGAAAAGCGCAAGATCACGGCACTCATCGGTCCATCGGGATGCGGCAAGAGCACCGTATTGCGCGCCTTTAACCGGATGAACGACCTTGTGCCCACGGCGCGCACCGAAGGCCATGTGCTTTTTCATGGTCAGAACATCTATGATCCGTCCATCGATCCTGTCGAAGTTCGCCGCCGTGTCGGGATGGTATTCCAGAAACCCAATCCATTCCCCAAGAGCATCTATGAGAATATCGCCTGGGGAGCCAAAATCAATGGTTTCAGAGGCAATATGGATTACTTGGTGGAGCAGTCGTTGCGTGCAGCGGCGCTGTGGGATGAGGTCAAAGACAAGCTGCAGCAGAATGCCCTGGCTCTTTCGGGCGGCCAACAGCAGCGACTATGCATTGCCCGCACCATCGCCGTGGAACCGGAGATCATCCTGATGGATGAGCCTGCCTCGGCTCTGGACCCCATCGCTACGCTCAAGATCGAGGAACTGATGCACGAGTTGGCGCGCAACTATACCATCATCGTGGTCACACACAACATGCAACAGGCCGCTCGCGTCTCGGACTATACAGCCTTCCTCCTGACGGACGAAAATCGCTCGGGAATGCTCGTCGAGTATGGCCCCACGAGGCGTATATTCACCAACCCCGA
>CAYQDH010000557.1:0-3690 GCA_964416075.1 uncultured Anaerolineales bacterium
TTACCGGACTGAATCACCTCTGGCCGTCGATCTCGCCAGGCTGCTACGATGGCCCTGAGCACATCGGCAAAGGAGGGCATGCCATAGCGGGGCTGTGGCGGGAAATAGGTGCCCGCATAAAAAGGCTTGCCCTCGGGAGTCAGAAAGACGGACATTGGCCAACCACCCTGTCCTGTCATGGCCTGCACAGCGGCCATGTAGATGCGGTCCAGGTCTGGCCTCTCTTCGCGGTCTACTTTGATGCTCACAAAGTGCTGGTTTAGGGTTTCAGCGATGTGCTCGTCCTCAAACGACTCGTGGGCCATTACGTGGCACCAGTGGCAGGCCGAATAGCCAATGCTCAGGAAGATTGGCTTGTCCTCGCTGTGAGCCCTTTGCAGGGCCTGATCACTCCACGGGTACCAGTCCACCGGGTTATGGGCATGTTGCAGGAGGTACGGACTGGTCTCCTGAACCAAGTGATTTGCAGTCATCTTTCCCTCACGGGCGACCTACAATACTCATATACAGCACGCTCTCTGACTCACCATCGACGCCCACCAGTTGGTTGACCTCGTCATCGTAGAGCGCGGCGACCTGGCAGCTGCCCAGCCCCAGCGACACGGCCCCGAGGGCCAGATTCTGGGCAACATGGCCGGCATCCAGATAGATATACCGATAGGCCCGCTGGCCATATTTCCAAGTGGAACGGGCAAAGACCGCGGTCCAGACGAACACCACATCGGATGTCGCGCACATGCGTTGGCCCATGGCGGCCTGTGCTGATTGGGCTCGAAAATCACCTGTTTGTAACTGTTCCAGGGCATGAGCCTCGACCACATAGTGATAAACGCCCGGCCCGATGCCTTGTACATCATGGATGATGACATAGGTCTCTATGGGATAAAGCCCCCCGGCCGAAGGCGCTGTACGAAAAGCAAAGCCCTGGTTTGTACGCGTAATGCCCTGCATGGCCCACAAAAGCTGTGAAAGCTCCGTCCTCGTGACGGGCGGGCCGGAAAAGCCGCGCACGCTGCGGCGCTGTTGCAGAGCAGACCAGAGGGGCATTCCGCCCCCTGTCTCTGGCTGGTCTAGCACGATCTGAGGCGCCCCATCGTAGCGCTTGAATGTTTCGGGCATGGTGGACCAATCCAGCCGCCCACCTATCAAGTAGCCGCGCCTGTGCTGGGTCTGTTTCTGAAAGACCTCTCCACTGTTCTCGCTCATCAACCCTCTTAATCTTGGAACCAGGGCCACACAGTCAGCGGGTTTCACGTTTGGCTAGGTGGCCGGTTAGGAATCGCGCTCGTTGGCTGGAGACCTTGCCAGCCTAGATGAACAACGTAATGGAAGATTCGCGCGCATCCCTCATGTAGGTGCCCACGGCGCCATACTCGTCGATCAGGTCCTCGCGCAAGTCCTCTTTCTTGATGCCCATGATGTCCATGGTCATCTCACAGGCAATGATCTTGCCGCCTAGTTCCTTAAAGTCGGCCAAAAGTCTTTCGAGAGAAACCACATTGGCTTTTTTCATGCGCATCTTGACCATCCACTTGCCCAGGCCCAGCATGTGCATCTTGGACAGTGGGCCACCGTCCAGGCCGCCCTTTTTGAGCCGTTGCAGGCCCCAAAAAGTGAAGAACAGAGAGGCCTCGGTGCCCATAGCCAGGCCACCATTGGCCACGATCAGGGCGCTATAGATCTTGTCCATATCTCCGCTATGTACGATGATGGTCACGCGATCGGCCATGATGCCTCCTCAGCGCTTGATGCGAATCGTCCAATCGGTGTCGGTGCCCTCGACGCTCAACAGCTCCAGCTTGAGCGCCTCAACGGCCATCGGGATCTCTTTTTTGGAAGCGGGATGAGAACCCACGACCTGGACTATGTCGCCAGGTTTGGCCCGGCGTAAGGCTTTGCGCACTTCTACCAGAGGCACCGGACAGGTCTCCCCACGGCAGTCCACATTTATCTCGCTCATTGTTCTCCCTCCACGACGCACCAGGCGATGATGTGTCGGTTCACATATCAGGTGATTATTCGGTGAATTCGACGGTCAGTTCCTTGACATCCCAAAGATGGCCGATCTTTTCCTGGATATCCTCTCGGATGTTGTTGGCGAACTGATGGTCCGGTGGGAGATCGATCACGATCCGTACCACGCCGTCGTTCATCTCCACTTCCTTGGCTAATTTGGTTCTCACCACATCCAGCCCCACCACGGGGTTCATGACGTGCTTGAGCCTGCGCCTGATCTCCTCGACTGTGGTGGGTACCTGCTCTGTCACCAGCCCCTGGCGCTCCTCATAGTTCTGAATAGCCGCTTTCAGTCCGTCGACAGCGAGCACAGAGCAGTGGGTCTTGATCGGTGGTAACCCGCCCAAGGCCTCCGACGCCTGCTGCCAGGTGATGTTCTTAGCTTCCTCGATGGTCTTGCCCTTGGCCAGATCCGTGATGATCGAGCCGGTGGCGATGTTGGATGCACAGCCGTAGGACTCGAACTTGACGTCGGTGATGCGTAAGGATTCCTGATCGACCTTCAAATAGACCGCGACCATGTCTCCACAGGCGGGGCTTCCTTCGATAGACTGTGCGTCGGCATCCTCGATCCGTCCTACGTTATGAGGATGCTTAAAGTGCTCCATCACGAGCTCGCTATAAGGTAGTGGCATAAAGTCTTACTCCTTGCCCAGAGGGCTGATTTTTCGCAGGTTGTCGATGACCTCGCTGAGAGCCTCGCTCACAGCCTGTACATCGCTTTCTTGGTTGAAACGTCCCAAGCTAACGCGCACCGACCCATGGGCGCGTTCATGGTCGCCGCCGATGCCCAAAATGACGTGGCTGGCTTCGAGGGAGCGACTGAAACAAGCCGAGCCCGTGCTCACAGCGATGCCGCGCATGTCCAGATGGAGCAGGATAGACTCCCCTTCGACAAAACGAAAAGAGACATTGGCATTCTGCGGCAGCCGCAGGGCGGGGTGGCCGTTCAGCCGAGAATGGGGAATCTCCAACAGGCGAGAGATGGCCTGATCCCGCATGCTCTGTAGGCGAGCCGTCTCTTCCGGTGTGACCAAGGCCACTGCCTCGGCAAAGCCCACGGCTCCGGGGATATTCTCCTCGCCCGCGCGCAGGTTGAACTCCTGAAAACCACCATCCATCCACTTGACGAGGGGTGTTCCCGAACGCACATAGAGGCCGCCTACCCCCTTGGGACCGTGAATCAGGTGGGCTGTGACGCTGACAAGATCCACCGGTATCTGCGCGACATTGAGTGGCACACGGGGAAAGGAGTGTGTGGCATCCACGTGAAACAGCGCTCCCCGCTCCTTGGCCAGTGCGGCTATGGATGCGATATCTTGCAACGTGCCAATCTCTTGGTTGGCCGCTTGTATGGACACCAGGGTAGTCTCTGGCGTGAACGAAGAGGCTAGTTGGTCCAGATCGACACGCCCTTGGCCGTCGACATTTACATAAGTGACCTTGAATCCCTGTTTCTCCAGGGTGCGGGCGCTGTAGAGGACCGGAAAGTCCTCAATCTTGCTGGTGATAATGTGGCGCCCCTTTTTGTCTGCCAAGGCAAGCGCCACCCCTTTGATAGCCATGTTGCTGGATTCGGTGCCGCCAGAGGTGAAGACAAACTCCTCAGTCTGGGCTCCCAGAGAGGCGGCAATACGAGCGCGCGCCTCATCCAAAGCATCCTTGGCATCCACT
>CAYQDH010000558.1:0-3686 GCA_964416075.1 uncultured Anaerolineales bacterium
GCCCGTGGCCAGCGCGCAGGTCAAGTCCTGCCTGCTCTTGGCCGGGCTATACGCCCAGGGGACGACCACCGTGCGCGAGCCGGCGCTGTCGCGCGACCACACCGAGCGCATGCTGCGCGCGCGGGGCGTGCCAGTGCAGAGCCAGGGCCCCAACCATAGTGTGCGCGGTCCCGCGCCCGCACTGGCGGCGATGGATGTGATCGTGCCGGGCGATCTCTCATCCGCGGCGTTCTTTGTGGTGGCCGCCCTGCTCGTGCCGGGGAGCGAGGTGTTGCTGCGCAATGTGGGGCTCAATCCCACGCGCACCGGCTTGCTCACCGTGCTGGAGGAGATGGGCGCCACGTTCGAGCGGGTCAACGCCCGCGACGAGGGCGGCGAGCCGGTGGCCGACCTCCTGGTGCGCGCCCAACCACTGCGCGGCGCGCGCGTGGGGGGGGCCGTGGTGCCGTTGATGATCGACGAGTTCCCCATCCTGGCGCTGGCCGCCACCCAGGCCCAGGGCGAGACGGTGGTCAGCGACGCGGCGGAGCTGCGGGTCAAAGAGACGGACCGCATCGCCACGATCGTAGAGGCGCTGCGCGCGCTGGGGGCGCAGATCGAGCCGCGACCGGATGGGTTTGTCATCGAGGGGCCCACGCCGTTGCGCGGAGCGACGGTGGATAGCCATGGCGATCATCGGTTGGCCATGACGCTGGCCATCGCCGGGTTGGTGGCGCATGGCCAGACGATGGTGCAGCGCAGCGAGTGCATCGCCGACTCCTACCCCGGCTTTGAGCGCCACCTGGCATCCCTGGCGCCGTCTCGTGGATAAGGAGGGAAACCACCAAGGCACAAAGACACGAAGAAAGAAGGTTAGACAGGATTTACAGGATTCACAGGATAAATACCCTACTTTATCCCGTCAATCCTGTAAATCCTGTAAATCCTGTCAAAATTCCTTCCCTTGGTGCCCTTTGTGTCTTTGTGGTTTTCCTAGATCTCTTGGGAGAGTGTGATGTCTATCTCGACAAAGACCATGGTGGTGGGGGTGATGGGCTGGCCCATCGAGCATTCGGTGTCGCCGGCGATGCATAACGCCGCGTTTGCCGCGCTGGGGATCGATGGCTGCTATCTGGCCTTTGCGGTGCACCCCTCACGGGTGGGCGAGGCGATCCTGGGCGTGCGCGCACTGGGGTTGCGCGGGGTCAATGTGACGGTGCCGCACAAGCAGGCCGTGCTCTCCCTCGTCGATGAGCTGACCCCCGAGGCAGCGCGTATCGGCGCGGTGAATACGGTGATCGTGAGGCCCTCACCCCCGGCCCCTCTCCCACAGGGTTTGTGGGAGAGGGGAGGAGAAGGCGGCAGCTCCTCCTCTCCCCTCTCCCATGTTTCGTACGAGAGACCGGCCGGGGGCGAGGGCGGCAGCTTATCCTCTCCCCTCTCCCATGTTTCGTATGGGAGAGGGGCCGGGGGTGAGGGCGATGCTTACGCTCCCAGTCTGCTGGGGCACCCCAGTCTGCTGGGGCACCCCAGTCTGCTGGGGCACCCCAGTCTGCTGGGGCATAACACCGATGCGGGCGGCTTTCTGGCCGCGCTGCGCGACGCCGATTTCGAGCCCAAAGGCTGTCGCGCCCTGGTCTTGGGGGCGGGGGGCGCCGCGCGAGCGGTGGTCTATGCGCTGGCCAGCGTGGGGGCGCAGGTGGTCATTCTGAACCGCCATGCGGAGCGCGCGGCGGCGCTGGCGGGCGAGTACGCCCCGCTTTTCCCCACGGCTCGCCTCTCGGCGGAGGTGTTGGGGCCGGAGGCCCTCTCGCGCGTGGCGCCGGGCGCCGAGCTGGTGGTGAACGCTACCTCGCTGGGGATGGCGCCGGAGGTGGAGGGCAGCCCCTGGCCCGAGGAGACGCCCTTTCCCGCGGGCGGGCTGCTCTTCGACCTGGTGTACAATCCGCGGCAGACGCGCTGCATGCGCCAGGCCCTGGCGGCGGGCGCGCGCGCCCTGGATGGCTTGCGTATGCTGGTCTACCAGGGCGCCGAAGCGTTCGAGCTGTGGACCGGCGTGCGCCCCCCAGTCGATGTCATGCTGGCAGCGTGCATCGAGGTCTTGGGCGGCAAGTAGGCACGCCGGGCGGATGGGACGGCGGGCCTAGGGGCCGACATACACGATGCGCAGATCCTGCACGTTGGTCTTGAGCACGCCCGTATCGATCGTATCGCCCAGGGCGGCCAGCACGGGATGCGCGTTGTGGCCCTTGAGCTCGTCATAGATGTCGTAACCGGCCTGCTCAGCGCGCTGCATGGTGTAGCCATCGACGATGGCGCCCGCCGAGCGGGTGGGGCCATCGCTGCCATCCGAATCGGCCGAGGCGATGACGATGCGCTGGCTGCCCTCGATGCGCGGCGCCGCGGCCAGGGCGAACTCCTGGTTCCTGCCCCCCAGCCCGCTCCCCTTGCCCGTGGTCACCACCAGCTCGCCGCCGCACAGCAACACGCCGGGCGCCTGGATAGGCCGGTTGTGGGCCTCCACCTCTTGCGCCAGATAGGCCGCCGCGTCGCCGATGGTGGCGGCCTCCAGGCCGCTGAGGCTGGAGACCAGGATCGTGGCGTTGAGCCCCAGCTCGCGCGCCCTGGCCTGGGCCGCGTCGAGCATCACCTCGGGGCCCATCACGCGTAGGGCAAAATGGGGCCGCTCCCACCACTCCTCGGGGCGCAAGGTGGCATAGGCCGGGTCGGCGCGCAACAGGAACTGGCGCACCGAGTCGGGTATCTCGTCCCAGCAGTCGTACTGCCGGAGCAGCTCGATGGCATGGGCGAAAT
Source organism: uncultured Anaerolineales bacterium (assembly GCA_964416075.1). Taxonomy (GTDB): domain Bacteria; phylum Chloroflexota; class Anaerolineae; order UBA1429; family UBA1429; genus CAYQDH01. The sequence continues at coordinate 2,794 of CAYQDH010000558.1, forward strand.
CGTCGCCACGGTTGCGCTTGCTGACCATCACCTTGAGGCGCGGCGGGCGCTCGTCGGTGGAGAGGCGGATGTAGGTGGCCTGGCCCACGTAGCGGATCTCTTTGAGGCGCAGCACGGTGAGCAAGGTGCGCACCGCGTTAGCCACGGCGATGGGCGCGCCATGCTCGAAATAGAGGATGCGGTTCACGTCTTGCAGATCCTGCAGGGTCAGACCCGGCGCGGGCAGGGTCATCAGCGCCGTACCGCCGCCCGATTCGGAGTGGAAGACGATATCTCCCTCTTGCGCTTTGCGGGCTACGGCGATGAGTTTTTGCGCACCGGTGACCGAATCCTCATCGGGCAGGGGGTGCCCGGCCAGGGTGACGCCGCAGCGCCGGAGGTAGACCTCGTCGCCCTTTTTGGCGATGACGTGGCCCTCGGCCAGGCGGTCGCCCAGGATATCCTCCAGCGCCTGGGCCTGGCGCTGCGCCGCCTTGCCCGCGCCGATGATATAGATGCGGCCCACCTGGCGCAGGTCGAAGGTCAGCGGCTGGCGCGGGAAGGGCCGCGGATGGGGCAGAGACCCGCCGCTGATGGGGCCGGGCAGGTGCTCGGCGTCGCCCACCACCAACTGGTGGCCCTCGATGCGCACCAGCCGCCGCACCGCATCGTAGGGGTCGCCCGCGAGCAAACCCCGCTCCAGGATATCCAGCACCACCTTGCGCCCGGCCACGTTGCCATGCGCGGTCACCTGATCATAGTTACGAAAAAGCATAGTCTGTGCACCCGATAGATACAGGATTTTACACCGATGAACACCGATGGAAGAGGATGAACACAGATGGGAAAAAGACTAGTATCTCTTATCGGTGTCCATCCTCCCCAATCGGTGTTCATCAGCAACCCTTCTCGGA
>CAYQDH010000559.1:0-3676 GCA_964416075.1 uncultured Anaerolineales bacterium
GCAGGGGCCCGGCCTCGGGCCAGTGGTGTGCTGCGCTCCAGCGCCTGGACCAGCTCGTCCACGCGGATCGGCTTGCTGACATAGTCGTCCATGCCGGCCGCCAGGCACATCTCGCGGTCGCCCTGCATGGCGCTGGCCGTCATGGCCACGATTCGTGGTCGCTCGCCGGCCGGCCAGCGGGCACAGATGGCCTTGCTGGCTTCCAGCCCGTCCATCTCGGGCATCTGCACGTCCATCAGGATCAGGTCGTACAACTGCCGCTCGACCGCCTGGATGGCCTCTAGTCCGTTCGCAGCCAAGTCCGCCCGATAGCCCATCTGCGCCAGCAGGCGCAGCGCCAGCTTCTGGTTGACGGCATTATCCTCAGCCAGGAGGATGCGCAACGGGTGGCTGATGGCCATGTCTGAATCCAATTGGGCCGCGGTGCGCAGGGCGGTACGGGGTTGCGCCGCAGACCCGGCGGAGATATTGGCGACGGCATCAAAGAGCGCCGAGGCTCGAATAGGCTTCATCAGGCACGCGGCAAAGAGGTCGCTCTGCGTCTCCTCGGCTTTACCACTAAGCGAGGACAGCAAGATCAGGGGCATCTTGCTCGAGGGGCACAGCTTGCGCAGCTCGGCGGCGAGGGCCAGCCCATCCATCTCGGGCATGTGCAGGTCCAGCAGGGCCAGGTCAAAGGCTTGGCCCTCGCGCACCCAGGCCAAGGCCTCGGCAGGCGAGCCCGTCGAGCGCGCCAGCATCCCCCAGCCCCCCGTTTGCAGGGTCAAGATGCGCCTGTTGGTGGCGTTGTCGTCCACGATCAGCAGCTTTTTGCCGCGCAGCTCCGGCTGTTCGCCTTGCCCTCTGGGCCGCTTGTCCTCGGCCAGGACAGCCGGAGTGGCCTGGATGGTAAAGTGGAAGGCGGACCCCTTGCCCGGCACGCCTTCGCTTTCCACCCACATCGTGCCGCCCATGAGCTCGCTCAGGCGCTTGCTCACCGCGAGGCCCAGTCCTGTGCCGCCATACTTGCGCGCTGTCGATGCGTCCCCCTGAGAGAATGCGAGAAACAGGCGGTTCAGCCTGTCGGGCGGGATGCCGATGCCGGTGTCGCGCACGGTGAAGTGCAGAGACGTGGCGAGGGAAAGACTCGGGGACAGGGGGACCTGCTCCGCGTCTCCGAGCTCCCGGGTCCCCGTGTCCCCGAGTCTCCGTGTCTCCGTGTCCCTCACGACCGTCACCACCACTTCGCCATCGTCGGTGAACTTGACCGCATTGTTCAGCAGGTTGACGAGGATCTGGCGCAGGCGAGTTACGTCCCCCAGGATGGCCAGTGGGACGTCGGGGGCGATCTCGCACGCGAGCTCCAGGCCCTTTTCCGAGGCCCCCAGCTTGATCAGATCCATCGCCGATTCCACGCACTCGCGCAAGTCGAAGGACTGCTGCTCCATATCCATCCTGCCTGATTCCATCTTGGAGAAATCCAGGATGTCGTTGATGATGGTGAGCAGGGCATCGCTGCTGGTTCGTATCGTCTCTGTGAAATCCCGCTGCTCGGGCGCGAGGGGCGTATCGAGCAGTAGCCCGGTCATGCCGATGATGGCATTCATCGGTGTGCGGATCTCATGGCTCATCATGGCCAAGAAGGCGCTCTTGGCCTGGGTGGCAGCCTCGGCCGCTTCCTTGGCCTGGCGCAATTCCTCCTCCGCCCGTTTGCGCTCGCTGATATCGCGCACCAGCAGCACGAAATGGGCATCTGGGGCGTAGGGATCGCCTTTGGCGGCAGCCGACAGCTCGAACCAATGCTGTCCGTCCGGCAGCAGGAGGGGATATATCGAGCCCTGTTGGGGGCCGTGGACGGCTTGAGCGATGGCGGCCTGGATGACATTCATGGCCTCTTTGGGCATGACGTCGCCCATGGGCTTGCCGAGGAACTGCTCCGGCGGCGCGTATAGCAGTTCTGGGCGCGGAGCGTGGAATTCATGGATCACTCCCTGCCGGTCGACCTCGAACAAAAGATCCGGCAGAGCGTCGATGGTGGCCTGGATCTGTTCATGTGCTAGTCGCAGTGCTTGGGTGCGCGCGCTAACGCGCGCCTCCAGATCGACGATCAATTCGCCCAACTGCCGGGCCATCGTGTTGAACGCTGTCGCCAGATCGCCGAGCTCGTCCTGTCGCTCGATGGCCACGCTTTGACCCAGGTCGCCGCCGGCCATGCGCACCGCGGCAGCGGTCAAGCGCTCCAGCGGCACCGCGATGCGTCGCGTCACCAGAATAGCGGCCAGAGCGCAGAGCAGGGCGGTGAACAAGGTCAGGCCCAGGGTGAGGGCCATATTCTGGTAGATGGCGGCAAAGGCTTCAGCCTGGCTCTGTTCGGCCAGCAGGGCGACCTGAAGCGTGGGCAGCCAGTGGTAGACGCCCAAGACGGCCACGGGTGGCTGCTGATAGTTGTCATATAGAGCATAGCCGCTTTCTTTTCCCCGCACCGCCAGCTGGGCGCCCTGGGTGAGGGCAGCAGGAAACGGCTCATTCTGCGGGATGCGCGGGGAGGTCAACATGCGGTAATCCGCCCCCACCAGGTAGGTTTCGCCGCTCTGCCCCAGGCCAGCGCGCTCGCTCATGATCTCTTCCAAGGTGCCTAGTTTGGCTGCGCCAGCCAATACGCCGCGCACCACACCCGTCTCATCGTACACCGGCGTGGCAGCAAAGATGACGGGCTGCTGATCGTATAACGCGCTGTGGGCCGGAGGCTGGACCAACGAACCCTTCAAGCCATCTTTAAAGAAGCTCTCCTCCTGCATGGAGTAGCCCTCATGGGTCGGATCGGTGGAAACGGCAACCAGGCCGTCAATATCGATCAGGAACACCTCATCGAATTTCTGCCCAGAGGATTTGGAGATGAATAGGGTGTCAACGAGGATTTTGCGCCAGCCGGCCAGCATGAACTCGTTATGCTGACCGACCAACAGCTCGGCCATACTGGCGCGCACGCTGGGGTTTGCCACCAGCATAGCCAGCTCAACCGGCAAAGAGTCGAACCAGGTGTTCAGTTGATGCGCTTTGAGAGTGGCGACAGAGGTCAACTGCGCCACCACCTGCTCCTGGCTCCTCTGGTACTGCCGCCAGATCGTCAGGATGCTCACGATCAGCAGAGGCAGCAGGGCGAAAAGCAGAAAGGCGCGCCGCAGGATGGCCCTCAGATTGCCGCGCTGGCCGGCGCGGGGAGGTCGTTCTGCAGGGCCACCAGAGGTCACGGGGCTGCTGACAGGCATCGGTCGGCTTCCTGTGCGAGTTGGTCCAGGCGGGCCGCCAGGTCGATCTGCTCGCCGCCCGGCTGCCACATCTCATACAACAAGTTGGCGGTAGGGCCATCGGAGACGCACGGAAAAAAGCGTGCATGCGTGGCATCGTCCAGGCGATCCACGTATTCGGTCTCAGCCAGGAAGACGCCCCAGAAGGGATCGTTGATGCGCTGGAGCTCGACGGCCAGAGGCTTGTATTGGGTCATAGCGCGACGGGCAAAAGGACGCTGTCCAGGCTCGGTGGTCAGCCACTTGAGGAGTTCCCATGCTTCCTGCGGGTGCTCCGTTTTGGCGTTGATGCCCCAACCCATCCACATGATAACGCCGCGATGCCCGGCCGGGCCGCTTGGCAAGGGCACGACGGCCCACTCCAAGCCCGGGGCGGCATCCAGAGCTTC
>CAYQDH010000560.1:0-3676 GCA_964416075.1 uncultured Anaerolineales bacterium
CGGCCTTGGAGACCGAATAGGGTCCACTGCCCCCTTTGACGCCCGACTTGAGCCCTGCCTGGCTGCCGATGGTGACGATCTTTCCGGCTCCGTGGCGCTTCATGATGGGTACTGCGGCCTGGCAGCAAAAGATGGTGCCCATGAGGTTGAGATCGATGGTCTTGCGGTAGGCCTCCTCACTGGCTGTGGCGGCCCAGGGGTTCTCACGGCCAAAAAGGGCGCCACCGGCATTACACACCAGGACATCCAATCGCCCAAACTCCTGGTCGATGCGTGCGACCATCGCTTCCACAGCGGCTTTGTCCGTCACGTCAGCCTCGATGCCCAGGCTGCGCACGCCCATCGCTCGACACTCATCGGGAACGGTGGGCGCCGTCAGTTCCTCATTGAACTCTTGGTGTGCTTTCATCGTGAGATCATTGACTACCACATCTGCGCCTAGCATCGCCAGGCGAAGTGCGTAAGCCCGTCCCAGGCCACGTCCCCCACCCGTCACCAGAGCGACCTTGCCCAGTAGCTTTTTCTGAATCTCCATAATACTCCCTTTCAGGCCCAAAAGGCTAGATCCTTGGATGTTGTATCGCTTGCGTGTTCACACCCAGTGGGCACGCAAGGCGGATAATAGATGGTGCTGACAGCGGTGTCAATTCGGCGACCACGGGTATCAGTCTGCAGACTAGCCACGTCGGCGAGGATCGTTTACAATGGCCCTATATACCGAGTCTGGAGGGATCCGAAGCGATGAACCTTCTTGTGCTTGTGGCGGATACGTTTCGTGCGGATTATCTGGGGTGCGATGGAAACCCCTGGATCGAGACCCCTTGCCTGGACAAGATGGCCGCGGAGGGCGTCCTCTTCAAGGACTTTTACGCCGAGGCCTTGCCCACGCTGCCGGTGCGCCGCGTCTTTTATACCGGGCGGACCGCCTTTCCGTTCCGATATATCCCACAGAAAAGCGATCGTGTCCAATTGCCTGGCTGGCATGGTTTCTCTGACGATGATGTGACGCTCGCCGAATGGCTGCGCGAGCGCGGCTACACGACAGGATTGATCAGTGACGTGTACCACCAGATGAAGCCGGGCAAGAACTTTCACCGCGGTTTCCACTCTTGGCAGTGGATTCGCGGCCAGGAGGACGACAGCCTGGTGCCCACGCCACGATGCGACATGGATGTCTCGCACTATGTCCTGCCCAACACACCGCCCGACGCGCCCATGCGCCAGATGGTGGCACAGTACCTGCACAACCGGGCGGGCTGGAAGGGTGATGCGGATCACTATGCCGCCCAGGTGATGGGCGCAGCCGCCGATTGGATCCGCGACTATGGCCACAAAAAGCCCTGGATGCTCTGGGTGGAGAGTTTTGATCCCCACGAGCCCTGGGATGCCCCCGCCGAATTCGTCAACAAGTACTCGCCTCCGGATTATGATGGCTTGGAGCCGATCTGGCCCACGGGCTTTAGGCGAGATTACAGCGACGCCGAGTTCGCGCGCATCAAAGCGCACTATGCCGGCGAGTGCAGTCATGTGGACAAGTGGTGTGGCTATGTGCTGGACACGCTGGAGGAGCAAGGCTTGCTCGACGATACACTGGTCGTCTTCACCTCGGACCATGGCTCCATGATGGGCGAACAAGGAGAGATACACAAGGGCGCCGACCGAGTGCGCATCCAGGTAACGCGCTGCCCGCTCATCATTCGGCGCCCCGATCAGGCTCATGCGGGCACGGTGGTAGATGGCTTTGTGCAGCACCAGGACTTGATGCCCTCTCTGCTGTCGTTCCTCGGTGAGCCCATGCCGGAGCGCTGCAATGGCGAGGATTTCTGGCCTTTGGTTACGGGCGAACGCAGGGGAGGATTACGCGATACGGTGGTGAGCGGGTTCGGCTCCTATGCGGCGGTGCGTACGGCCGATTGGGTCTACCACGCGCCTTGGGCGCCGATCACCGGGGGACGCATCCGCGCTCCCGAGCTCTACGATCGGCGCAACGATCCGGAGGAGCTAGTGGATGTTATCGACCGACACCCCGAGGTTGCTCAGCAGCTCAAGGCATATCTGGACCAGCTGACCGCCGGGTTCGACTCGGATGCCGGCCAGGCGACCGACACCCCAGCCGCCGTCCCCGGCGTCAAGTGGTGAGAACACGATAAGCGTGGCCGCCGTTCGCCCAAGGACCTGTCCCTGGGCAGACGGCGGCCACGCGAATCCGGCTATTCGATACTGCTGGGCCTCGGTTGCAGCGTCACGTCGATCTGCTGCTCTCGGCCATCACGCAACACCGTGAGCCGGATGGTGTCGCCGGGGAGTTTGAGAGCGACAAAGTAGAGGAGATCGCTGAAACTGCGCACCGGTTGGCCATCCGCTTCGATGATCACATCGCCTCCGACCGGAACTTGCAGTCCGCTCACCTGTCCCTCACGCGTGCTTCCCCGTAGGCCAGCCGCCGCTGCAGGCCCGTCCTCCAGAACGTTCGAAACATAGGCGCCATGCTGCGAGTCGAGTTCGTTGGCTTCGGCGATGAATAGGTTCACGCTGGTGCCCTGGATTCCCAACCAGGGCCACTGATACGCGCCCTTTTCGATGAGAGACGGAGCTACCTGCCTGACGACGTTCGAAGGAATGGCAAAACCTACGCCCGAGTTGGCCGGCGTCAGACCCTCCGTTCGTATCTGGGCATTTACGCCGATGACCTCTCCGCGCAGGTTCAACAATGGGCCACCCGAGTTACCCGGATTGATCGGGGCGTCTGTTTGGATGGCATTGGGTATGGAAAACGGCGTCAAGCCCGAGGGCAAGGTGCGCCCCACGGCGCTCACGATCCCGGCCGTCATGCTGCTCTCATAACCAAAGGGGTTGCCGATGGCCACGACCGACTCGCCTACCTGGACCTGGTCAGAATCGCCGAGCGGCAGCGAATGGGCGCCGTCGGGCAGACCGTCTACCTTGAGCACCGCCAGGTCGCTATCAGCGTCTGTGCCCACCACCTCGGCTTCGACCCCCGTGTCTTCGTAAAAGACCACGATCACCCGTGTGGCTCCCGACACCACGTGATTATTCGTCACAATATAACCACTATCATCGAGTATGAATCCCGAACCGGCCCCCTGTCCTGACGAACTGCCCCTCTCGGCGAGCACCTGAATGCTCACGACACCGGGGTTCAGTTGCTGATATAGGGTTACGAGGTCGGGAGCCTGCTCTCCCAACGCACCCGAAAATGGCGTCGGGGCATTGGTCTCTGACTGTGGTTCTGTGGGTATCCTGGGAAGTGGGGTTTGGACTGGCGCCAGCTCGACCCTAGGAGTCTGCGCGGTGCTGGTCTCAGAGCGAGAGCTAACAACCATGGGCCAGAAATAGATCGCTCCTCCCGCGGCCACGATCAGGCAGGCAAGGAGCAGGATGATCACACACCCTAATGCGATGTATCCTCTGCGTTCCATTCGCGTGTTCCTCCCCAGATCACGACGAGCTAGTCCACTGCTACGCTCCATGGATAATACGCCTGGTGCCCCAATTCTGCAATCCGCCCGGCCAACCTGGTCATTCTCGTCCCGGTAAGGTTATCATTTGGAGAACCATCTTGCCACGCCAAGATTTTAGATGGTAGTACACGCTGACACGTTCCACGCTCCAGCGTTCTTGACAGCCTGACCTGCCCGGGCTATATAGATGAGCA
>CAYQDH010000561.1:0-2175 GCA_964416075.1 uncultured Anaerolineales bacterium
AACGACGCCAGCTGAAAACCGGCGCCCGTCTACCGTTCACCGTCTACCGTTCACCATCTACCGTTCACCGTCTACCGTTTACCGTTTACCGTCTACCGTCTACCGTTCACCATCTACCGTTCACCGTTCACCGTCTACCGTTCACCGTCTACCGTTCACTGATCACCGCATACTGAAGCTAAACATGGAGGAAGTCATGCATTATCGTACTCTCGGCGCGACCGGACTGCGCGCATCGGTGGTGGGGCTGGGGGCCGCCCAATTGAGCTCCGGCAACACCGAGTACGCCGTGCGCATGGTGCAGCGCGCCCTCGATCTAGGCATCAACTATTTCGACACCGCCAGGGCCTATGGCGACTCGGAGATCAAGGTCGGCCTCGGCGTGCGCGGCCGGCGCGAGCAGGCCATCATCTCCACCAAGACCCACGCCAGCACGCGCGACGACGCCCGCCGGCACATCGACGAATCGCTGCAGCGCCTGCAGACCGATTACCTGGATAATGTGCACCTGCACGGCCTTAGCGCGGACAATTTCGAGCAGATGCTCGGCCCGGGTGGCGCCCTGGAGGCGCTGATCGAGGCCAAGGAGCAGGGCCTGATCCGCCACATCGGCGCCACCAGCCACCACTGGCGGGTGCTGATGCGCGCCCTGGATCGCTTCGATTTCGAGGTTTTCCTGGTGATGATGAACCTGGTGGAATACGAGCCGCTGGCTGAGCTGCTGCCCCTGTGCGCGAAGCGGGGCGTGGGCGTGACGGTGATGAAGCCCGTGGCCACGGGGCTGTTGCCCGCGCGCTTGGCCTTGCGCTGGCTGCTCGCCCAAAAGGTGGGCTCTGATGATGGCGCCGCCGATGCGGTGCACGTCGTTGCGCCGGGCGCCACCACCCTGGAGGAGCTGGAGGAGAACGCCCTATCCGGCGATGGCGATCTCTCCCTCACCCCCGAGGAGCAAGCGCAGGTGCCCCTGTTGCGCGCCGAATGGCAGCACCAACGCTGCCGCTGCTGCGACGCCTGCAATGTGGTCTGCGCGCAAAAGATCGGCCCGGGCTATACCCTGGGCACCGATGTGGCCTACGACCACTATCGCACCATGGGGCCGCAGCGCTTTCGCGCCTTTGCCTGGTCACGCGAGGCCGTGGAGCACGATCTGCCCCATCGCCGCAAGCTGATCGAAGCCATCGAGGCCTGCGACCACTGCGGCAAGTGCGAAGCGGCCTGCCGCTATGGCTTGCCCATCATGGAGATGCTGCCCAAGATGCTCCCCGCCATGCGCGATATGGTCGCCGCGTACGAAGAGTTCTTGAGATAGGAGAGGGGGAGTCAACACGGAGGGGGAGGAGGGGGACGGAGACCACTGAGAAGAAAAGATGAAAAATCATCGGCGCCCCTAACGACCGTGACCCACTGAGGAGGCATCCTATGATCGCTCAGCGTAGACCATCGCCCTGTCTGCATGTCATCGTTTTGGCCCTGTTGCTCCTGTTGGCGGGCGGAGGGGTAGCCCGGGCCGGGGCTCCCATTGGGCCCGACGGCCCGAGCTCCTCGGGGGGGTACGCCTCGCCCCTCGTGCGGCGCAACGTGGACTTGGTGGGGCAGGTCGGCGGAATGGCGTATGCCGTGGCTGTGCAGGAGTCCTATGCCTACCTGGGGATGGGCCCGCGCCTGGTGGTGCTGGATATCGCGGACCCAACCAGGCCGCGCCAGTTAGGGAGCACCGTCCACATGGGCGACTTGGTGCAGGATATCGCGGTGCAGGGCAACCTGGCTTACGTGGCGGCTACCATGAGCGGCCTGCGGGTGGTCGACATCTCGAACCCCGCTTCGCCGCACGTGGTGGGCATTTGTGAGACACCTGATAATGCTGTGGGCGTTGCCGTTGCCGGGAGCCTAGCCTATGTCGCGGACCGATGGTATGGCCTGCGGGTGATCGATATTTCGGATCCCGCGGTGCCACGCGAGGTGGGCGCTCTTGATATGCCGGGAGGTTCTCCCCGCGGCGTGGAGATCGTCGGCAACCTGGCCTATGTCACGGACCATTACACCGGCCTGCGGGTCATAGACGTCTCGGAACCCGCGTCGCCGCACGAGGTCGGCGTCTGCGATATTTCGGGCGGCGCCCAGAGGGTCGTGGTGGTGGGTCACCTGGCTTATGTCGCGGCTACCTATTTCGGCCTG
>CAYQDH010000561.1:2185-3651 GCA_964416075.1 uncultured Anaerolineales bacterium
ATTATCGACGTTTCAAGCCCCACGATGCCTCTCGAAGTGGGCGGGTATTATCAGCCGGATGAGCCGTTTTACGGATCGGACGTGGCTGTGGCGGGAAACCTGGCTTTTCTGGCCGAAAGTGCTGGCTTGCGTGTGATCGATGTCTCCGTGCCCAGCAGGCCACGCATGGTAGGAGGCCTCTTTCACGGGAGCGATGCCCCGAGCTTAGCACTGGCCAGAACCGGCCAGATGGGCTGGGTGCTCTACGTCGCGGATGGAGTTGGTAGCTTGCAGGTGTTTGATGTCTCAGACCCCACCCATCCACGGGTGGTGGGCGCGTGCGATATCGCGGGCTTTGTCATGGACGTGGCCGTAGCCGGGGACCTGGCCTACGCGATCTCTGAATCTGGCGGCCTACGGGTGATCGACGTATCCAACCCCTCAGCGCCATGGCTTCTCGCCACTCTCGATAGCGCAACCCGTGCCGGGGGTGTGGCCGTGGCCCGGAGAGGCTCATCAGGCTGGGTCGCTTACGTCGCGGATGGCGCCGCCGGCTTGCGGGTGATCGATGTCTCCGATCCCGCCTCACCGCGCGAGCTGGGTGTGTGCGATACCCCAGGCACGGCGATGGATGTGGTGGTATCAGGTAGCCTGGCCTACGTGGCCACAAACTGGGATGGCAGCCTGCGGATAATCGACGTGTCAAACCCGGCGGCGCCGCACGAGGTAGGTGCGACCAGTCAGCCCGAGTACGCCTACGGCGTGGCAGTGGTCGGGGGGCTGGCCTATGTCGCAGCGGGGAGCAACGGCTTGCGGGTGATCGACGTCTCGAACCCCACCGCACCGCATGAGGTAGGGGCCTGCAATACTTCGGGCCATGACAACGACGTGGTGGTGGCGGGAAACCTGGCTCTCGTCGCGGCGGGAGGTGCCGGCCTGCGGGTAATCGATATCTCGGATCCCGCCGCGCCACGCGAGGTGGGCGCTTGGGAGACCTTGTCGGATGCCCGGGGCGTTGCCGTGGCCGGGAACCTAGCTTACATCGCCGACGGGCGCGATGGCCTGCTGGTTCTTGATATCTCGGATCCCACATCGCCACGGCCCGTGGGCGCCTACTCGACGCTGGGGGAGTCTTACCGAGTGGTGGCGGCGGGCGATCTCGCCTACCTGGCCGACGGCAATGATGGCTTGATGATCCTGCGCTATGCGCCGCTCCCTCCGCGCGTGTGGTTGCCTTTGCTCCTGCGCCCTGGGGAATAGACACTGATCCTCTTTGTGCCCTTGGTGTATTTTTCCCCTTGACTGTCTTTCGCAATGGGAGCAAACTCCCGCAGGTTGCGTGTGCCACGGATATGCGACGGGCCACGCCCGGCAGCAAGGGAGTAATGACCATGGCAGGCAAAAAGAGACTTTCGCGCAGGCGCTTCGTGGCGGGAGCGGGCATCCTCGGCGGAGCCCTGGCCCTTGCCGATATCTCGGGGGTCGGC
>CAYQDH010000562.1:0-3642 GCA_964416075.1 uncultured Anaerolineales bacterium
ACACAAAAAAGTGTAACAAAAATTAGGATGGAGTTGGAGGAAGAGGTTTTGGTGCGGTACTGTCGCAGGAGGGGCGAAGCAGCGATATCGTAGGCGACAAGAGGTGCTCCGATCGATGATGCGGCAGGGTGTCCGGCGCAGGCGTGCAGGCAAAAGATGCCCAGCGAAGATATCAGCCTGGCCTGACGTCCTACCTTATAGTGGCCATCGACCAGGAAGGAGCAACCTATGGGAACCGTCAGACGACGCATGGTGCTTGGCATCCTGCTTGCTATATGGATCGTTGCTTGCGCGGCACCTACGCCCGCACCGACCGCTTCGCAACCCATCTTGCGAGACTATTGGCCAACATCGGGGTGGCAGACTGCGGAGCTCGACTCGGAGGGCCTTGACCCGGCCAAGCTAGCTGGCCTGAGCGATGAGATTGCCGAGAACCTGCCGTTTCTTCACAGCCTGTTGATCATCCGGCATGGCCGTCTGGTCCACGAGGAGTATTTCAACGGCTATGACGAGACGTCACTGCATGATGTGCGCTCGGTGACCAAGAGCGTCATCTCGCTTCTAGCCGGCATTGCGCAGAAAAGAGGCGAGCTCGGCAGCCCGGATGCGCGATTGGTGCAGGCGGCCCCTGCCCTCTTCGAGGGTGGTCGGTATAAAGACAAGCGCAGCCTCACCTTGCGCCAACTGCTCATGATGCGATCGGGCGTGCAGTGGGACGAAGTCGCGCTCTATGAGGAGGTTATGGATCGGGGCATGGCCGTTGCACTTCAGCAGGATGCCAACGAGCGGGCTTTGAGCCAGCCTATGGGCCACAAGCCCGGCGCCTGGTGGAGTTACAGCAGTCTCGACACGCAACTCGCTGCGGCGCTGCTCGAAGGCGCTGCCGGCCGCTCTCTCAAGGACTATGCGGCGGAGCACCTGTTCACTCCCTTGGGGATCGCCACGTTCCGGTGGGATACCGATGCCCATGGTCACACGATCGGCGGCGGCGGGCTGCATCTTAGCGCGCGAGATATGGCCAAGGTCGGCTTTCTGGCCCTTAGCAGGGGCCAATGGGATGGACAAGAGATTGTTCCCGCGGACTGGATCCAACTCTCGACGACGCCCCAGGGAAGCGGCGTGCATTCGGATACCGGCCGGACGATGCCCATCGAGTGGTACGGGTACGGCTGGTGGACATGGAGTCCCCGCCTGTTTGGCGGCCAGCGAGCGATCGCCGCACAGGGGTACGGAGGCCAGTTGATCGTCTTGCTCCCCGCGTACGACTTGGTAGTCGTCACCACGGCCGATCCGGACGTGGTGCCCGCGGTGAGCGAGCAGCAGACCGCGGCGGTGTATGACATGATCATGTACAGGGTGCTGCCAGCCATCGCAGACGCTCCTACGACCGATCCGTTCTGGGCGGTTCCGGATGCGCCAGCCCCGGCCCGTGGTGGTCTGTTCGCTGTTAAGCCTGACGGAAAGGGTCAACGGGCCCTAGCGAGGGACGCAGAGTATGGGCTGTGGAGCCCTGCCTGGTCTCCGGATGGGAAACAGGTTGCCGCTGTGCGAGTCATACCTGCGGTGGTTCGTCCGGGCTCGGCGCCCGCTGAGTTGCACTTGTATGATGCGGATGGTGCGCACGTCCGGCAACTCACGCACAACGGTCGAAGCAATTATCTCCCTGCCTGGTCTCCCGATGGGGAGCGCATAGCGTACATTTCCCAAGGCAGCACCGGTCAGCTTTCCGCTGAGGTTTGCCTCATCAGCGTCGCTGAGGGTGACGAGGTGTGCTTGACGGACAACGCGGCCATGGAGTACGGGGTATCCTGGTCGCCGGATGGCAGCAAGCTGTTCTTCGGAACACAGCGAGATGGTGATTGGAGCATCTACACCATGAATGCCGATGGAAGCGACCCGCGGCCTCTCACTCAGCCGGCGGCCGGCCACACCCCGGTGTGGTCACCCGATGGAAAATCGATTGCCTTTGTGTCCGAAAGGAGCGGCAATGCGGATATCTATGTCATGGAACCCACTGGCGCGAACCAGTACGCCATCGCCGCCGCGCCAAGCGCAGACTATATGCCTGCCTGGTCGCCCGAAGGCCGGCGGATCGCCTTTGTGTCCGACCGAGACGGGGGCACTGGCGTGTTCGTAGCGAACCTGGGTGGTGGAAACCCGCGCCGGGTGAGCGCCACCAATGTGGAGGCCATCGCGCCGTCCTGGTCGCCGGACGGACAGCAGATTCTTTTCGCTGGGACCGAGATCCACACGCCTTCACTTTTCGAACGATTGAGCATGTGGCTCCATGGGGGTAGGTAATGAGAAAAAACCAAGTGTCTGCGGCAGCGCAGGCCCTTCTGAACGACTATCAAGTAGATGATGAGTTGCTGGCCTTTCAGGCGCTCGATCATACGGCCCCCTCCGTCCAAGCGCCCTGCCGTAGAGATAAGAGGGTGCCCCAACCCAATATCCTTCTGTTGATGACCGACGAGCATCGCTGGGACACGATGGGCTACATGGGCTGCCCCGCGCTGCGCACGCCCAACCTGGACCGGCTGGCTGGCGAGGGGGCCATCTTTACGCAGTGCTATTCGCCCAATCCCCTGTGTATGCCCGCGCGCAACGCCCTGCATACCGGGCTGTATACCTTTCAGTCGGGGCAGATAGACAACGTGGGAGATTGGCCGCTGGAAACACCTACCTTCACCCAGGCCCTGCAGCGCTTGGGCTACCACACCGCCCTGACGGGCAAGATCCATGTCCACGAGGGTGTGGGCCATGACATCGACCTCACCGATGTCCGCTGGGACGGCGAGATCCATGGCCTGGGGTTCGACGATGTGCTGCAGGTGGCGGGCAAGACGATGGACTTTTTCGTGGAGGATGCCTATACCCACTATTTGCAGGAGCATGGCCTGCTCTACGCCTATCGCGAGGATATCGTGCGCCGCACCGAGGCCTCGCGAGGAGACGGGGCCTGGCCCTCGATCCTGCCGGAGGAGCACTATATCGACAACTATATCGGTCGCTGCGCCGTAGAGTGGTTCAATGGCTACGGGAGCGAGCGGCCCTGGTTCCATATGGTCTCCTTTTGCTCGCCACACCCTTCTTACGATGCTTACCGTAGCATGCTGGACCGGGTCGATGCAGGCCAGGTGCGCCTGCCGGCCAACAACCCCGAGGCCGAACTCTACCGCCAGACGGTGGCCAACTATATGGCCCAGGTACAGATCGTGGACGAGAATGTGGGGCGCATCCTGCAGGCCCTAGCGGCGCGAGGCTGGCTTGAGGACACGTTGATCCTCTTTGTGGCCGACCACGGGGAGATGCTGGGAGACCAGGGGCGCTGGAGCAAGTGCTACTGGGAAGATGCTTCCACGCGGGTTCCGCTCTTCCTTCTCTACCGGCCCTGGACGGGGCCGCGCCGCGTGGAGGATACACTGGTCTCGGTGCACGACGTAGCAGCCACGATCCTCCACGCGGCTGCGGGAGAGGACCGGTCCAGGGAATTGCTGCCCAGTTGCAGCGCCGTGTCGCTGCAGCCCTTCCTATCCGGCGCGACGGATCATGTGCGGCGCGTAGCCTATAGCGAGAACGGGGGCCAGTTCTTCAAGCCCTGGCGCATGGTCGACGACGGCCGGTTCAAGTATGTCTGGCTGA
>CAYQDH010000563.1:0-3632 GCA_964416075.1 uncultured Anaerolineales bacterium
TGAGGACGAGTTCGAGGCCCTACACCCCTCGCCGCAGGTCCGCGCGGAGGCAGAAGCGGGGCTGGCCACGCTGCAGCGTTGGGCCACGGAGGGACGTCTCCCCTTTTCGCGCGCCTAACGGGCCAACGGGGCAGTCCTCCGACGCCGAACCCTATCGCCGCCACCCGAGATCACAGCACCTCCGCGCCGTAGAATCCCAGCATGGGCATAAACCGCTCCATGTCCATGGGCGCCATCGCCGGGCAAAGGCCATAGACACCGTCTACCGTGGCCTGCCCCGCCAACCCACGCTCCAGGCGCAGGCGCACCTTGTCATCGCCCAGGTACACCACCTGCGCCACAGGCACCTCTCCCTGTTCGTCCTGCACGCGGAAACAATTGGCGGTGATGTCGATGCAATCCATGCGGCTGGTCACTGGGGCGAGCGTCAACTCGACCATGCGGCCCGCTTTGGTACGCTGCGCAGCCTGTAGATCGGGCGCGCGATGCTCAAGGGGCCGACCATATACACCGCCCAACGCGACCTGGGCCAGCCGCTCAGCCAGAAGCATATTCCCTGCCGGGCTGGTGTGTATCAGGTCGCTCAGGGGCAGATCGAAGGTAGGCACCACGTACACTCCCGGGATGCGCCGCGCCGCCTGACGTTGCGCCTCGCGAACGATCGACCAGGCGCGGTCCATCTCGGCGGTGGTAGGCGCATAGTGGCGGTTCAGCTGTACGGTCAGCACAGGCAGGGCGAGATCGCCCAGCGCCTCGCGCCAGGTATTCACCGCCTGCTCGAATCGTTGCAGGTAGCTCTCTGCGGGGCCTCGGTTGGCATCCGATTCGCCCTGATACCACAGGATGCCCTTGACCCGGCCGCCGGCCAGCTCAACGCAATGTACCATGTTGCGATAGAGCACCGCGCCGCCCGGCTCGGCAGGGTTCCATGCCTGCAGGGGGGAGCCGCCCAGAGCCGTTTGGACCAGGCCGATAGGGTGTCCGAGTTGTCGCTTGAGCAGCCGGGCAAAATGCAGGTAGGGGGAATGGGCGGGATTGGCCGCCTCGCGGTTCACCGGGTGGCGTGTATCGGTGGATTCGTTCAAGGGGTGCGCGGCCAGGGCCCAGTGCTCGCTGTTGCGCAGAACGTGCACTCCCAACTCGGGCGCATCTTCGTACGGCCCCCGCCCATAGCCCGCCGAGTTACTCTGCCCCGCGATCACCCATAGGTCGCCCACACCCAGAAAGTGGCGCATGTCGCCACGGGTGGACCATTCCCCGGCCAAGTTGTTCGCGGTATGGAAGCGTGTTTCCAGTCGATACAGGCCCCCGGCAGGGATGTTCGCCAGAGTGGCCGACCAACGGCCGTCGGCCTCTGTCTCTGCGGGGCTCCAATCCAGCGCCGCCGTCACTGGCGCGCCCGTACTCTCCCAAGCCAGGCGCACCTCTACCTGTCCCGTGGTCTCGCTGAGCCAGCGTCCGGCAAGGACGATCTGTCCGACGCCTTCACCGTCCTGCTGGACAATTTGCCAATCCTCAGGTCCCTCCGTAAGGATGACCCCGATTTGCTCATCCGACATCGCTTATTCTCCTTCACATATGAGACTGCCCAGAAGATTATACTGATTCTGCATGATCTCCCCTAGAAGGTGCAAGAGCGGAGTTCCCCAAACTGCGCGATGGCGCCGGACCGAGTTGCTAATGCCTTCACTAACTTCTATACTCACAGGCATCATGCATGATGAGGGCGACAAGGCGCTGGCGCCGCACTCGCCGCGGCCCACATGGAACGTTCATCTTGAGGCTCGCGTCACTCACACAACGAGCTTTCATCCTTGCCCCAGGAGGTATCATATGAGGCGATCCGTCGGCGTCATGGCCCTGCTTGCGGGCCTGTTGCTCTTGGCTCCTTTGGCTATCCCGAGCCCTGTTGGCGCCGAGGGCACCCAGCCCTACGCAGTGCGCGAGTTTGTGGTCAGCTTGAGCCCCGAGCTCACCGAGCAACGTCCCCTCATCTCTGGTTCCCTCGTAGTGTGGGGTGAGGCTACCCGTGAGCCGCGCAAGATGCATGGCCGCCGTCTGCCTGATGGCGAGGTGTTCACCTTTGGCACCCTGGAGCCCTATACCGCCTACGATCTCGATGGTGAGTGGCTGGCGACTGTGGAAGGCTCGGATGAGGGGTATGGGGTCTATGTCTACCAGATGACCGATTTCTCTCGACGCGAGATCGCGCCGCCCAAAGGCGCCGACCTGCGCCGGCAGGATGTGCGGATCGCCGGGAATATCGTTGTCTGGCTCGAGGGCCCGCCTAGCGCCGACAACTGGGATGTCTATGCCCACGACCTGAGCACAGGCCGCACCTGGCCTATCTGTACGGACCCCACCCAGCAAGATATGCTCGCTCTCTCGGATCAGTTTGTGGTCTGGCGAGACAGCCGGCACAGCACGAGTGGGCAGCAAGCTGCCTGGGATATCTATGCCTACGACCTGGCCAGAGAACGCGAGACGCGCGTTACTGCGTGGTCTACCATCATCGGTGACCTGGCCATCTCGGGCCACAACGTGGTATGTGAGGCGAAATTACAGCGGTCGTCCGGGAGCAACTATCGCACGGCCAGCCTTTTGGCCTATGATCTGTCGACCAGTCGCCGCCGCACCCTGGTAACCTTCGACTCGCATACCAGCGGTGTGTGGTTGGATATCGATGGCGACATGGTGGTGTGGAGCGCCCTCATGGTGGGGGATCAGGACATTTATGGCTACGATCTGAATCTGGACACACCGCTGGCCGTCTGTTCTGCAATCGGCGAGCAGTATCGGCCGACCATTGCTGGGCGGACCGTGGTATGGCTGGATACCCGGCATCGACCCTTGGGAGAGGGAAGCTGGAATGCCAATATCTATGGCGCCACCTTACAGCGTGGTGATGCCCCTCCGCCGCCTGTGACCGGGGCGCCCACAGAGATCGATGCTCGCATCGAAGTGCTTTGGCCGCATGGCGGCGTATCTGTAAGCGAGGCTGAATTGGCTAATGTGGCAGCGTACCTGTTCTTGCCCGGCACGCGTCGCCTACCTCCCTGCCAGTGGCGGCCGCAGGTCTTTCTGCGCGGCGCCCAGAACAACGACGTGACTGGCCCGGTGCTCTCCATGCTGAGGATGGATGATGCGTCCATCTGGCGGGCGGACAATATACCCGTGGACATCGCTCGCGACCCACTCAACAGCCTCTATCTGTACCTGGCGGTCACGGGTAAAGCACCGGGCCTGGTGAGGTCGCCCGATTCGGCCCATATATCGGTGCCCACCCAAAACGTTATTACTCACAGTAACGTGTGGGCTCACGCCTCCAATGCGCTGACCTACTTTCCAGAGCAGGATACACCTACCGCGGTGGACGAACGGGACAGCCCATCGATCGTCAATGCCAAGATCGAGATAGTCTGGCCGCATGGATGGGCGCGGGTGAGCGAGGCCGAGCTAGTCAACGTGACGGCCCACCTCTACATCCCCGGTTCGCTCACCTCAGTCTCTCCCGATGTCAGTCCCACGATCTACCTTTGGCGCTCTCTGAACAACGAGCCAGGCGAGATTGTGGCCACGGGGAGCAAAAGGCTGGTCACTGCTGGCGGTATCACCTACCCGGTGTGGGATTT
>CAYQDH010000564.1:0-3630 GCA_964416075.1 uncultured Anaerolineales bacterium
GAGGCGATCTGGCCTGAGGTGTTGGAAGCCATGGCGTGCATCAGCAAAAAGTTCGAATAGTCCTCATCGTGGCCCATCTTTTGCACCACCCGCGCTGACATGGGGAAGGCCGAGATGCCGCACCCACCCAGCAAGGGGTTGATCTTGCCACCGGACAGAAGGTTCATCAACTTGCCAAAGAGCACGCCGGCCGCGGTGTCCAGGATAAAGGCCACCAGGCCCATGAGAATGATGAGAATGGTCTCCCACTTCAAGAATTTCTCGGCGACCATGGTGGAGCCGATGGTGATACCCAAGAAAGTGGTGACGATATTGGCGATCTCATTCTGGGCGGCTTTGTTGATGCGCTCTATGACACCCGCCTCACGCGCCAGGTTGCCGAACATCAGCATGCCGATCAGAGGCGTGGACTTGGGGGCGATCAGAGCACAGATCACCGTAACGACGATCGGAAAGAGGACACGCGTGGTCTTGCTGATCTCCCGCGAGGTGTAGGGCATGCGAATCATGCGCTCCTGTCGCGTCGTCAGCAACCTCATCACAGGCGGCTGGATGATAGGCACCAGGGACATGTAGGAATAGGCCGCCACGGTGATAGGGCCAACCAGGTCGGGAGCCAACTCCGAGGCCACAAAGATAGAGGTGGGGCCGTCGGCGGCGCCGATGATGCCAATGGAGGCCGCCTGGTTGATGTTGAAACCAAAGAGCGTGGCGAGGAGCAAGGTGCCAAAGATACCAAACTGGGCCGCGGCGCCGAAGAGCATGTACTTGGGGTTCTCAAGAAGGGGCCCAAAGTCCGTCATGGCACCGATGCCGATAAAGACGAGACTGGGAAACAGCTCGTTCTCAATGCCAGCCTTATAGAGAACATACAGCAGCCCTCCCTCATCGAGCATGCCGGTGAGGGGCAGGTTAGCCAAGATGGAGCCCAGGCCAATAGGTAAAAGCAACAAGGGCTCATATTCACGGTCGATGGCCAACCAGATGAGCACGCCACCCACCGCCATCATGATCAGCCTTTGAAAAGTGAGGTTAGTAACACCCTCAAGTAACGTTTGGAGCGCAGAGATATTCATGGTTTAAAGATTCCTCTCGGCCCTATCCGATGGTCAGCAGGGGGGTGTCGAACGGCACGGTATCGCCCACCTGCACATGGATTCCCTGCACACTCCCATCGACGGTGGAGCTGATGGGCATCTCCATCTTCATGGCCTCCAGGGTGCACACGATATCGCCGCTAGCGACCTTATCCCCTACTTGAACCTTGATAGACAAGACCTTGCCCGGCATGGGCGCACCGACCACCTTGCCCGGCCCCGATACAGGAGCCGTCGGTGTAGGCGCAGGAGCCGGGGCCGGCACTGGCTCGACCGCTGGGGCTGCAGCCGGCTTGGCCGCGAGTTGCGCTACGGGCTGGGGAGCACTCACCTCAGCCGGGGCTGGGGCGGCCACGGCTGTCCCGGCGGGCGCAATCTCTCGAAATGCTACCGACTTGACTTCGCCGTTGACCACCACTTGAGCGGAAGAGGCAGTGATATCTTGCACCTCGACCGTAAACGTTTTGCCGTTGATGGTTATCTCGTACTTGTTCACCACCGACTTTTCCTCCGTAGATATGGGCTAGAAGATAAAGAAAAGATGCAGGGTCAGAACCAAGCGACCACGAGGTCAGCGACGCTCTGCTGCCTTGAGCCGGCCCTGGCTACGCCATACCGCAGAGCCGCCATCGATGTTGACCACGGTCACGACGTCACCAACCGGAGCTGGGGCGCCGGGCGCACGGGGTTTATCCCAAGGGAACACCACAGCCGGAGCTGGGGCCATCCTTCTGGCGGCAGGGGCCAGGGAGGCGGCTGAGGCCATCGCAGCAGCGATGGCAAACCCGATAGCAGCCACCTCGTCGCTATCATCTGCGGCGAGCGCTGGGGCCGCCGGGGGCGCCAACGGGGCGACAGACGCCGCAACCACTTGGGCAGTCCTCTCCTCCGCGGCCTCGCGTTTGGGACGAAACACGCGATCGAGCAACATGATCGCAAACATGAGAATGATCAGTGTCAAAAAGACCAAGGCCATGCCTATGCCGGTTACCTGAAGGCCAAGAATTAAGTTGTTTCCCACGTCTACCTTCCCCTATCTGGCTGTCTTCCCTGGCCCGAGCAAGCATCGGGCCAGGGTCAACGGTGCGAATTATTCAGCCGCCCTAGGGCGAGAGAGGAGCGTCAGCGCGATCCCTTGACGCGGTCGGCCACCTTCCACAGCGAGTAGTTGGGCTGGGGCCGCGCGGGCCGATCTATGGCCACGGCAGTCCTGGCTGCAGCGGCGGGCTTGGCCTCTCCTGCGGGCTTGGCAGCAGGGGCGTCGGCCGGGAACATACGCGGCTCATCGATGGGCTGCACCTTGCCATCGCGACGCAGCTCAAAGAACTCTTTGGCCTCGCGCGGGAAGAGGGCATAAGAGATGACGTCCTCTTCGCTCTGCGCCAGGTCGCCGATTTCCTCTCGGGCCTTCTCAAAGCCGGGCTCGAGCACATCTGCCGGGCGAGCGACGATGATCTCCTGATCGCCGACCGCCTTTTTGACCAGGTCGGGGTTGAGGGGAGCGGGAGCGCGCCCATAGAGCCCGCGGCAATAATCGCGCACTTCTTGGGAGATGATCTTGTAGCGCTCACCCATCAGGACATTGACCACAGCCTGGGTGCCCACGATCTGGCTGGTGGGCGTGACCAGTGGGGGAAAGCCCATATCTTCGCGCACGCGCGGCGTCTCAGCCAAGACTTCCTCAAAGCGACTCTCAGCACCCTGCTGGCGCAGCTGGCTCACCAGGTTGGAGATCATACCCCCGGGCATCTGGTACAGGAGCACGCGGATATCGGCGGAGCTGATGCCCGTCTCGAACTTGGCCAGGTGCTTGACGCGGATTTCCTTAAAGCGGGCGGCGATATCGCTAAGCAACTTGAGGTCCAAGCCCGTATCACGCTCCGAACCCTGGAAGATAGCTACCAGGGACTCGGTGGGGGGCTGGGCCAATCCACCCCCCAGGGCGGAGATGGCCGTATCGACTACATCTACACCGGCCTCGGCGGCCTTGGTCAGCGTAGCGATCGCAAAACCCGCCGTATCATGGGTATGGAACTGCACGGGCAATCCGACCTCGGCCTTGAAACGCTTGACCAACTCATAGGCCACATAGGGCGTACACAGGCCTGCCATATCCTTGATGCACAACGAGTCAGCGCCCAGCGCCTTGAGCTCTTGGGCCATAGCCACGAAGGCATCGATGGTGTGCACAGGGCTTATGGTGTAGCAGATGGCGCCCTGCACGTGACCGCCGTACTTTTTGACCGTCTGGATGGCGTAAGCCATATTGCGTGTGTCGTTGAGCGCGTCAAAGATACGAAAGATGTTCATGCCGTTCTTGACGGCAAGCTGGGAGAATTTGTCCACAATGTCATCGGGATAGTGACGATAGCCCAGGATGTTCTGGCCGCGATAGAGCATCTGCTGAGGGGTCGTGGGCAGCCTGCCATGCAAGACGCGCAACCTCTCCCACGGGTCCTCTTTGAGAAAACGCATGGCCGAATCGAATGTGGCTCCACCCCATGTTTCGAGCGAGTGATAGCCCACCCGCTCG
>CAYQDH010000565.1:0-3625 GCA_964416075.1 uncultured Anaerolineales bacterium
GGGGGAGGGGAGGGGGAATCAACACGGAGAACACAGAGGTCTCACGGAGAACACGGAGAAGAGGGAGAGGAAGGGAATGAAAAGGACTCAAGTGGCTGCGAATCACGGGGTACGGAGGCTTCTGGAGACGAGACAAAACTGGAGGATCCGTGATCCTCATCCCTTCTCTCTTCTCCGTGTCCTCCGTCCCCCTCCTCCCCCTCCGTGTTGATTCCCCCCTCCCTCCCCTCTCACGCCAACGGCTCGGAGGATTCGGAGGGGGCCGCTTGCAGCACCGGCTCGGCGCGGTCGATCAGGCGGCCGAGCTGTTGCAGGCTGCTGGCCACCACGGGCGGGGGCGCCTCGCCCATGGACACGATGGTCTCTTTGAGGCGCTGCTCTCGCTGGCGAAGCTCGACGACCTGCGCGGCGACGCTGGGAGCGGGGCGGGGAACGAACAGGTAGGTCCACAGGATCTGGGCCAGGACGGCCAGGGGGGGCGCCAGAATGAGGCCGACCAGGCCAGCCGTATCGGCCATGGCAATGAGGATGACCAGGGTCAGGATGGGGTTGCTCCACCTTTTTTCCGCCAGGCGCGGCTTGCCCCACACTTCCAGGGCTGCCACGACGACGACCATGTAGAGGAACATAAAGAGGCCCAGCTGGCCACTGGCCAGGAGGCCCACCAGCAGCACGGTGATCAGCGCAAAGGCCATCCCGGCCACGGGGACGAAACGCGCCAGGGCGCCCACCAGGGCCATGACCACCGGAAATCGCGAGCCGAGCGCCCAGAAGCCCAGGCCCAACAGCACCCCGAACAGCAGGCTGTGGGCGATCTGGCCGCGGATATAGCTGCCGATGGCTGTTTCGATGGAACGCCAGATGCTACGCGCCCGGTTGCGCCGGCCCGATGGCACCAGCGATAGCCAAAGTCGCTCGAAATGATCCTGGCCGGCGATCCAGTAGATCCCCAGGATGAGGCTGATCACCAGGCCGCTGATCACACCGGCCGCACCTTGCGTTGCGCTCAGCACAGCAGGCGCCACGATCTTGGCCGCGTTGGTGCTGATGACGGAAATGATCTTGCTCGGCATCGGCAGCCGCCTCAGCAGCTCGTCTGGGAGCGAGCTGGCCCCCATCCCCAGCGGCAGCCCCCACTGCTCCTGCACCGAGGCGATCTCGACCAGGTATTGGACCTCGCCGGCCGCCTCGATGCCGGCCACGACGAGCAGGGCGCCAAAAGCAGCCAGGGCCAGCAGATAGAGCAGGATCCAGGCCACGCGCAGCAGCCTCGGCTTCCCGGCCAAGCGATTGGCCAAGGGCCTAAGCGCGGCCGCCAGGGCCAGCGAAAGAAACAGGTACACCATCACCATGCGGAACTGCCAGAGCAGCGCCAGGACCAACAGGGTGGTGAATACCGCCGCACCGATGCGTAGAAATCTCTTGCTCATGGCGCACCTGCCGGACGAGCCTGCGCCAACGCGCCATCGAGCTCGGTGGCGATGGCCTCCATCTCGTCCATCACCTGATCGATCTGCTCGACCGTGAGGTTGGAGCCCTCTTGGGTGACCCGCGCCTGCTTGCGCAGGCCCTGGGCCAGGTCTTGCGCCTCGTAGCGCAGCCGGCTGGCATAGTCGCGCCCATCGGGGACCTCCGACCCCGACGGGCCCCGCTCAAAGACAAAGCGATCGAGCAGTAGCTGGATGATCGCCGCGATGGGGATGGCCATAAAGGCGCCGGCCAGGCCAAAGAAAGTGGAAAAGGCCAGGATCGCCAGGATGGAAACAAACGGATTGACCCCCACGGCCTTGCTCATGACGCGCGGCACCAGCAGGTTGTTCTCCAGCTGCTGGATCACCACGGTGGCTACGACCAGCCACAGCAGCTTGACGGGGCCTGCGGAAAGGGCCACGATCCCCGCCGGGATGGCGCCCAGCAGCGGCCCGACCATGGGGACGGCCTCCATCGCCCCGGCCACGAGGGCCAGGGGTATGGCATTGGGCAGGCCGATGGCCAGGTAGGCCACCAGGGCCATCCCGGCGATGACCAGGCAGAGCAGACCCTGCCCGGCCATAAAGGCCGACACCTTGGTCTCCATGTCCGAGATCAGGTCGGCGACGCCCTCGCGCCGGTCCATGGGCACCCACAGCAGGATCGCCTGGATGGTTCGCGGCCCCACGAGGGTCCAGTGGAAGGCCAGGAGCAGGACCACCAGGGTGATGAAGACGGTCTTGGCTGTGGAGTACACGAGCTGCAGGGCTTGTCCCGCCGACGCCAGGACCTCCTCTTCGGTGGCCTCTACGGGCGCCACGCCCATCCGTTTCATGGGCAGAGCCTGGCCCAACCTGGCCAAGAGCGGAACCTGATGGTTGAGCAGCCATTGGCGGAGGGTCTGGTAGTAATCGGGCAGGGTGCCGGCGATGGTTCTCCCTTGGGTGGAGACCAGGGGGATCAGCAGAAAGACAAAGCCGACGATCAGGGCGAGGAGCGCGAGATAGACGACCAACACCGCCAGGGGCCGCGAGAAGCGTCGCCGAACCAGCCAGGCCACGACCGGCCTGAGCACCGTGCCCAGGATGATGGCGGTAAACAAGAGAAAGATGACGTGATTGAAGCGATAGAAGAGCCAGAAACCGAGGGCCACCAAAACGAGGGTCAGCGTGGCGCGCACGACCCGCATGAAAGTCCATTCGTCCTGTTCGGGCATCGTTGTCATGGCTACGCTCCATCCTGGAACGCTAAGCGCGGGAGTGTGTTAGAGAGCAAGGGTGTGATGTGGCGGACAAGGATCGCCCGTATTGTGCACCAATGCGGCGCATCCCGCAAATAGATCAGCCCGGGACAAAAACTTGGCTTCTTCCGGCCTGATGAGGTACAATGGCAGCAGGAATGGTTACTACAGTCGCTCAGGATGGGACACGTACATGAGCACCACGGTTCTGGATCGCCATATCGTCATCACCCCGGGCTTGGCGGGCGGCAAGCCACACATCGCCGGCCACCGCATCACGGTGCAGAACATTGTCATTTGGCACGAGTACATGGGCAAGAGCGCTGACGAGATATCGTCCGAGTATGACCTGACCCTCGCTGATATCTATGCAGCGCTGGCCTACTATTTCGACCATCGCGACGAGATCGAGCAAAGCATTCGTGATGATGAGGCCTTGATCGACATCTTGCGGGCGCAGAACCCGTCTTTGCTGCGGCAAAAGCTTGGACCGGCGCCTCGTGGGTGAGATTCGCTACTATGCCGATGAGCACGTGTCCAGGGCCGTGCTGAGGGGCCTCCGGCAGCGAGGCATTGACGTTCTCGGCGCCTTCGAGGCCGGGTTGGCCGGAGCCGCTGACGAAGAGCATCTCGCGTTTGCGGCCATGGAGGGCCGTGTGCTGTTCACACAGGATGCCGATTTTGTGCGACTCTCGGCAGCCCGCCCCAACCATGTGGGCATTGTTTATGCCCGTCAGCATACCCCGATTGGGGAGGTCATTCGCGGCCTGGTGCTCATACAGCAAGTGATCGAGTCCGAGGAGATGGTCGGACATATCGAGTTCATATAGCTCCACGCGATGACTGAAGAGGAATCACTAAGGTTTTTTCTCTTCTCCGTGCTCTCCGTCCCCCTCCTCCCCCTCCGTGTTGACT
>CAYQDH010000566.1:0-3620 GCA_964416075.1 uncultured Anaerolineales bacterium
CTCACCGTCTCGTCGTCTTTGGCCACAATCGCCCACGGATCCCAAGGTCGCCCCACAAGATAGGGCACCGTCTCTTCCTTGTTGAGCGACGCCAGGTCCCTGAGCATATTGCCGCGCACGAACCACAGCCCGCGATATTCATCCCCGATGCCAAAGAGACGAGGGTCATACCCCTCCTCTCTGCACATCTGCCAAGCTCTACCGCCCACGATCAGCTTACCATCCGGCATATCACAGACGTCAAAATCGATCTGGAGGCAATCTCGTTGCAGCGCATCCATTTGTGCGTCTACGCGGATCCAGCGAGATTGGTCGTCGTCCCAGTATTCACAAATCCAGTGATCGCAGTAGCCGGGGCCGAAATACGCCCCGAACCCACAACGCGCCCGTGCAGGTATTCCTTTGACTCTCAGAATCGAGCACAACAGAACACTAAAATCACGGCAGCAACCGATCACGCGTGTGCCCGGAGGACGTTGCTGGTCAAGCGGCCGCTCATCCAGCTCGAGGGCCCGAGCGATGATCCGCTCCACATAATAGAGCCTCAACTCATTCAGTCGCTCTTTTGCCAGCTCTATCCCATACCTTGTGACCCACAGGTCGTGAATGACCAGTCCTTGCACGATGCTGCATAGAGTGGGGATATCATCAGGGAGCGCCATCAAGTGCGCCCTAAATCGGCCCGGATCGGTCACCGAGGTGACCTGGCGATAATAGCTCAGCATCGCCTCATTCTCGGCCACGGGTCCTCCTAGTAGGCAAGGCGTCTGCAAATTAGCTTGGCATACCCAAGATGAGTGCATCTGTCGCCCCGAGTACCCCATGGCGCGGGTGCGCCATTTGAGCCCGAATGGCATTTCGTAGCGCAAGTTGCCAAACTTGCGGCCCGTGTCATAGGTAGTACCCCACGGCGCGGGGTGCCCTTGGATCGAATGACAGTCCTGTAGCGCAAGTTTTTCCTAACTTGCGGCCCGTGTCATAGGTAGTACCCCACGGCGCGGGGTGCCCTTGGATCGAATGACAGTCCTGTACCGCGATTTTCCCAAATCGCGGCCTATGTCATGGAGTACCTCATGGCGCCGCAACGCCATCTGTGCCCGCATGACATCCCTGTACGGCAATTTGCCCAAATTGCCGGCCCTGGTAGACGTCATGGATAGCGCTCCTCAAGTGCTTCCGGAAAGCCCGGGCTTCCGGCTGACGGTGTGGTCCATCCCGCATGCTCGCTGTGCCCGCTTTTTCTGGGCGCGCCACTCACGATCAAGTATAGCGTAGAGCAGCGTATCCCACCACCGCCCCCTCAAGTACTCCTTCTCGCGCAGTCGCCCTTCGGCGCGCATGCCCAGTTTTTCCAGCACGTGCGCCGAACCGACGTTCTCCGCGATGCACCAGGCCCCGATGCGGTGCACGCGCAGCTCCTCAAAACCGTAGCGCACGATCTCGCGCGCCGCCTCGGTGGCATAGCCCTGGCCCCAGTGCGCCGGCGATAGCTCGTAGCCGATCTCCGCCTCGTGCACCTCGCCGGAGAGCACCCCCGGCGGCTCCAGGCGGATGCCGCAGTTGCCGATGGCCTGTCCCGTGGATTTTAGAGTGACTACCAGTTGGTATTTGCTGCGCGGTTGCTGCTCTTGCTGGGCGATGAACATCCGGACGAAGGCTTGCACGGCCTCCGGGGTTCGCTCTGTCCACTGCGTGTAGCGCAGATAGAGCGGATCGGATTGGTAGGCCAGCACGGCCGGCCAATCGTCCAACGTGAACTCGCGTAGCACAAGCCGATCGGTAGTGAGTTCCATCGATGCCCCATTCGCCTGCCTGATGCCACTACATCAATGTCCCACATTCGCCACGTGGTCAACGACGGTGGCTTCTGTTCCCCTTCATCTGTCTTCCAAACACGATGGCCAAAAGTATCCCGTTTATCACCAGCACCAACCAATCGATCGATATCACGGCAACCTCGAAGCGATCCTGTCGCTCTAGCCCATACATGATGGACATTACCGCCAGAGCAACGAACGCCAAGATAAAGCCTATGATAAAGACCCATCGAACAGCAGATTCCAGGCGGCTTCCATCGGCAAACACGGGAGCCATGAATAGAAACGAGAGGCTCATGACGATATAGCCCAACTCCTCCAGCGCAATGAATACCCCATGGGGATTGTATTGTATGAACGCGGCTAACCCTTCCGTTTCGCCATTCATCAAACTCACGGGGATGACGGAAAACTGGACAAAGTAGTCGGCCAGCAACACGGTTGCCGCGACTAGGGCAAAGGCCAGCCCGGCTTGGCTGAATACCTTTTTCTGCCTGGGGGCGTAGGCGTGAATGGATACCGCGAATGTAACATAGGCCAGGACCATCATCATCGCCAGAGGCATCCAGTTAAAGTCCGTTGGAAATTGCGATACGGTATCCAGGTAGGGATAGTCGAAGCAATCTCCCGTGCAGTTTGCCCCGGATACTGGTATGGCGGTGATCGCAAACCCAAAGGTCACAATCGTCAGCAGGGCTGTCAGGATCGCTGCATAGTATCCGAACCGCTGAGAGCCGGATGTCGATGGTGCCGAGTCTTCAATGTAGCTGTCTTGGTTGGTCATTTTCGTCCCGTCTCAATAGACTTGCCCCGCTAGGCCGGTGGGCTTGGCGCTGGGCTGCCTTGCGGTTTCCTCACCTGCGCAGTCGCCACGATAGGCTCAGAGAGTATAGCCAAACGGTGCTCGGCTACAAGAAGGGCCATCAGGTCGGACGCGTTATCCGTGATGGTGCCGACACGGTAACGTGGCCCACTGAGGCACGCCGCCGCCTCTCCTGTCTGGAGGGGTTCCGGCAAACGCGTCGTGGAGGATAGGGGGGGGCGAGATCACGGCCCATGCACTGGCAAGGGTTTGCCCAGATGTCGAGATACGTGACCCTGTCCGGCAGCAGCTGGCGATGGAATCGCTGGTGATCGGGTATTCAGCCCGACTTACCGGATAAAGCCGCCCAGGTATTGGGGCCTGATGCTGACGGGGATGCCGGAGCCTGCCACCTTGTTCATCATCTCCAGGGCATAGGGGTTGGGTGCGCCATAGATCTCGATAGCGGTGGGTTCGATGTACTGATACGCTGCCTTGGAACGCTGATCGGCCCCCTGTAGTTGCAGATCCAACCCCTCAGCGTTGGGGAACACGCGCACAATCACCACCTCGCTACCGTCTTCGCTGGCATAGGCGAGCTGGACAAGAGTCCCCGGCTTCTCGGCCTCGGTCCGCGGGACGCTGGCTGCGTAATGCTCTCGAAAGTTGTCGAGCATCCCTGGCTTTACTCGATTGCGAACGATGAATACGATGGGGTCGGTCATGCACCCTCCGCTTGTTTGGCCATCTACTCGATTTCCGATTCCATGAGTTGCCTTCTATTCCGGGCGCTGCGCTCCAGGCGGCTGAGGACAAAATCCTTCATGGACTCGTCCATGCTCGGCATATCGACAAAGGTGGTGATCCTGGTCTGCCTGTCGCTCACGGCCTCGAAGGTAACCCTGGATCGCGTCTCCATCGGGCCATCGTGGATCACCACCCCCATGGCTCGATTGGGCTCGAACTCGGTCACTTCTATGGTCCCTTCGACGGGCTTGCCG
>CAYQDH010000567.1:0-3578 GCA_964416075.1 uncultured Anaerolineales bacterium
CCCTACGCAATATCGCGGCGATCTGCGAAGCGATGGAGGATTATTGCTACTAGGCCGGCTCTTCGCGCATCGCCTGCTTCTGGGCCGACTGGGCGATACGCTGAATCTCCTTTGTTTGCTCCTGGCTGAGGTAGTGGGGCCAATAGGTATCTAGAATGTGGCGCGCCTGCTCGCGGGCGCGGTCGCGCATATCCTTGCCGCCCCTCTCCATCCAGGGCTCCCACTTGTCGCGGTTGGTCAGCTTGGGCTGCCAATAGACCTGGCGCAGGTGGCGCACGGTATGCTCGTGGGCCATGTACTGGCTGTTGGCCGGGCCCAGCTCCTTGATCACGTCGTAGGCGATGGTGTCGTCGTTGACCTCGAACCCGCGCGTGATCTGGAAGGCGGCGCCGAGGATCTCGTTATCGATGAGGCACTGTTCGTAGGAGGCGGTGAGCATCTGCTCCATCATGCCGATGGAGAGATGGATGAAATTCGTCCCCGCCAGGGCGTTGACCAACACCTGCAGCGCCCGCTCATAGCCCGCCTGGGCATCGGGAAGCACCGCGTCGATCCCCGTGCCCCCCTGGTAGGGCAGCTTGTAGTAATGGGCCATCTGCGCCGTTGCTGCGTGTAATAGCCCCGTCTCCGGCGCGCCACCGGAATAGTTGGTGGTGCGCATATCCATGGTGCCCGAGGCGATGGCAAAGATGCAGGGGTGCCCCGGCGCCAGCATCTGCGCCAGGGTTACTCCGGCCAGCACATTGGCGCATTCCTCGACCAACGTCCCGGCCACGGTGATCGGCGTGGTCGCGCCCATCTGGGCGTCCACCTCGATGTAGACGGGGATGCCCCACCGGCAGCACTCTATGAGCTCCTCGACGCGAATGCCGGGGTGCAGCAGCGGGCTGACCATGCAGACCACGATGGTGAAGATGGGCCTGGCCTTGAGCGCCTCGGCGGAGCCCAAGACGACGGAGGCCATCTCCACCTGGTCGCGGATCGACTGGCCGCCCTGTCCCTGGGAATAATAGTTGCGCGAGGTGTTGGGCAGCACATTAGCGAAAAGGATACGGTCAAAACCGGCCTGCGGGATATCCTGGGGCACGGCGATGGCGTGCATGATATGCAGGTTCTCCAGCGTATCCTGGAGCCGGGTGAGGTCGACCAGGTCGCGCAGGGTGGCGGGGCGGCGCTCTCCATCCAGGCCCAGCACGTTGAGGGCGCTGGAGCCGCCGATGGTATAGATCCTCTCCAGGTCCACCAAGACGTCGTATTCCGGTTTTTGCCCCGCCAGGGTGAATTGGGAGGGGGCCGTAGCCAGCGCCCGCCTGAGGACGTGCTCGGGGATGCGCACGATGTGTTTCTCAAAATCCACCGTACAGCCGCCGTCGCGCAGCACTTCCAGGGCCGGACGGTATTCGATCCTCACGCCCACCTCGACCAGAGTGCGCAGCACGGCGGAGTCGATGCGTCGAATGTCCTCATCGGACAAGGGCTTGAACTGGCCGCCTCGGATAACTGGGATGGTCATCGCTCACCTCCCCGCAAGGTATTCTGGAGCAGCTTTAGCAGTAGCGTTAGCAATCGTTTTGGCAACAGCACATCGTCGATCAAGGGAGAACATCGCAGACCGAGGAGCATATTGGCTGATCCCCTCGGTGATGGCCTCGGATTGTAGATGGCTCCCCCATACACGTCAAGGCCCAGGCCATTCTCGACCCAATTCTGCACCAGGTTTTGTGGCTAACCAGCGATCCAGGCCCCTACTCCCTTATTAGGTGCGCCGTCGATGTCCTCAACGATAGACCGCCAGCACGCGGCAATTCCCTGGGTCCAGGGGCAAGCGGATCGTTTCACTGGCGGCGTCGTAGGATGGCCAGGGCTGGCCGTTGATCTCTACTCCCTTGAGGCTCTCTCGTCGCGGATGTCGCAGGCGCAGCCAGGCGCGGGCGGGCGTGTTGCGTTGCGGCAGCGCGATCTCGGCTTCGATCAGGCCGTCATCGGCGTGGGAGTGCAGGGTGTAGCTCATCTCGCCGAAATAGGTCAGAGCGCGCTGCACGCGCACGGTCTTACCGTGCTCCAGCCAGGCGCGGGGGATGGCCTTGCCCAAGATCAAGTCCTGGCCATGCTCCTCGATCAGCATCAGGCGCAGGTAATGGGCGACGTTGGCCTCATCCGATGTCTTGTAGTGGTCGCCTCGCCCATCGGCCAGGGTGGGCAGCGCGTGTTCCGCCAACATGCAGGTCTCGGGGTAATAGGTCGAAGCCAAGCCATTGAAAAAGGCGCGCAGGAATTGCTTCACGTTATCGCGGCGCAGGTAGACTGCCGGATGCAAGAGCAGGTTCGATTGCATGGAAAAGCCGCCGCGGCTGAACCAGAAGCTCTCATAGTCGGGCACGCTATTGGCATAGCCGTACTGCTCCGAGAGGTAGAGGTTGTCCTCATAGTCATCGATGATCCACTGCGCCGCCGGGTCGGACAAGGGGATCAACTCGCCCACCAGGAGCCCCATGGCCCCCTCCAGGACCTCGCGCAGCCAGCCAAAGTCGCGCCCACGCCGCTCCAGCCGGGGCGGATAGTAGGGGACATGTCGCCCATCGGCCAGCCTGACCAGGGGCGAGCGGGCGCGGGATTCGTTGAACCCGCTCATCAGATCCTGCCGAAAGGCATCGGCCTCAACCCGCAGGCGCGGCGCTTCCGGGTGGCCGGCGTCGCCGAGGGCGTCAGCGATGGCCGTGTAACCCCAAGAGGCGTAGGCGTTGCTGGATAGCCAATGCCAATAGTCGGTCACATCCTCCAGTGAACCGGCGGGCAAAAAGCCATAGTCGATGGGGCGACGGCCCTCGGCCGAGAGCCCCATCGTGCGCCTACGCTCTCGCGTCACCCAGTCACAAGCTTTGATCATGGCGGGGGCCACCCGCTCCAGCCAGGCCCGGTCGCGAGTGTAGCGATAGTGCTCGGCGAGGCCCCACATGGCCCAGCCCTGGCCCCGGTTGTACCCTCCGGACTCGTAGCCATGCGCGCCATAGAGCACGCCATCCTGGGTCTGGAAATCGCCGGGCAGGGGAACCGTGCCCTGATAGTGCAGCAGCATCTCCAGGCAACGCTCCGCCTCACGGGTGTAGCCGCGACGATCCAGGTCGCTCACGCCCATGATCGCTTCGTCGGGATAGAGGCCATAGTGGAGTCCTCCGCAGCGGGGGACGCAGCGGTCGGAGCCGGGCTCACGGTCGTTGACGATCAGCATGTGGATCAGGTGGGCGCGGTGGAAGCGCGTCAGCTCGACATTGGGGACATCGATCCGCATCCCCTGCTCCACCCGCGCGCGCCAAAAAGAAGCTACTGCCTCCCGCTGCTCATCGAAGCGTAGTGCGTCGAGTGCGGCAAACTCGGGCGCGGCGGAAAGCGTAATGAAGGGCACCTTGGCCAAGATGCTATGTTGCTCCCCTGGAGCGAGGGCCACCTCGTAGATCAGGGCGCCCTCCTCGCTGCGCAGAGTTCCACGGCCGCCGCTATCCAGAGCGAGACGCAGACGCCTATCCGCTCCGTGTGCGGCATAGATATACGCCCCCTCGACGGCGAGAGCCTCATCTCCC
>CAYQDH010000568.1:0-3575 GCA_964416075.1 uncultured Anaerolineales bacterium
GCATGAGCAGCAACATCGATCCCGTTGTGCGCGTCGGCATCGCTGGGCTGGGGCGCTCCGGCTGGAACATCCACGCCCACACGCTGGCGCCTCTCAGCAGCAAATACAAGGTCGTGGCCGTTTGCGACCCCGATCCCGTGCGGCAAAAAGAGGCCGTGGACACCCTGGGGTGTCGTGCGCATGCCGACATTGAGCCCCTTCTGGACGATGGCGAGGTCGAGTTGCTGGTGGTGGCCTCGCCCAGCCATTTCCACGCCGACTATGCTATCCGTGGCTTGCAGGCGGGCAAAAAGGTCATCGTGGAAAAGCCGATGGCCACCAGCCTGGCTGACGTGGACCGCATGATCGCTACATCGAAAGAGACGGGGCAGTTGCTGACGGTCTTCCAGAACTATCGCTACAGCTCGGACTTTATCAAGGCCCGCGAGGTGATCGACTCGGGCAAGCTGGGGCGCATCCTGCTCATTCGGCTGGCCTGGCACGATTTCTACCGGCGTTGGGATTGGCAGACCCTCAAAGAGTACGGCGGCGGGCAGCTCAACATCGTCGCTTCGCACGTGGTGGATCGCGCGCTGGTATTACTGGGGGATCGGCAGCCAAAGGTGACGTGTTACGCCGAAGCTACCCCGCTGTGGATGGGCGATGCAGAGAGTCACGTCAAGATCATCTTGCAGGCCGAGAATGCTCCCCTGATCGACATCGAGATCACTTGCGCCTGCCCTTATCCCCAGGATCGCTGGACGATCATGGGCACCCAGGGGGGATTGACGGGCACCATCGATCGGATGCGCTGGAAATATTTCAACCCGCAGGTGGCGGTGCCCCGCCCCCTGACGCGTGAGCCCATCCCCGACCGCACCTATTTCGGCCTCGAGCCGCTGCCCTGGGTGGAGGAGACCGCCGACCTGACCGCGGATGAGCCCAATGGTGACAAGCGCTATTACCTCGATCTCTATCGCTGCCTGAGGGAAGACGCGCCCCTGCCGGTGACGCCGGAGAGCGTTCGTCGCGAGATCGCCGTGCTCGAGGAGTGCCGGCGGCAGAGCTCTGTCTAGGTGAAGGAGATCATGAGCAAACCGATCACCATCGGCATCGTCGGAGCCGGCTTTGTGGCGCACATCCATGGCCGTGGCTATCGCCCCTTGCGCGAGTTGGGGGTTACGCTAGGCGCCGTCGCTGCGCTGCCGATGTCCGACGCCGAGGCATTTGCGCACGAATTCGGGGTGGCGGCGGTCTGCGCCGATGTACACGAATTGCTGGCCCGTCCGGAGATCGATGTGGTTGACCTGTGCGTGCCCAATAATCTGCATGCCCCCTTTGCCATCGCCGCAGCGCGCGCGGGAAAGCACGTGATCTGTGAAAAGCCCTTAACCGGCTATTTCGGTGGTCTCGAAGAGAGCGAGCCGGTGGGTGCCACGCCCAAGCGCATCATGTTCCAGGCCGCCATGGCTGCGGGCGAGGAGATGGTTGCCACAGCCCAAGCACACAACATCCGGCTGATGTATGGCGAGAACTGGCTCTATGCGCCCGCGGTGCAAAAGGCGGCGCGCCTGGCTGCCGCGGCGGGGGGCACCATCCTGGAGATGCGCGCCCAGGAATGTCATAGCGGTTCCCACGCCAGCTATGCTAAAGAGTGGCGACAGGCTGGTGGGGGTGCTCTGATACGCCTAGGTGCTCATCCTTTGGGCGCGGTGATCCACCTCAAGCAGCAGGAAGGGCTGCGGCGCGCGGGTCGCCCCATCGGCGTGCGCTCCGTGATGGCCGAGACGAGCGACCTCAGCCGCGTGCCCTCGTTCCAGGCCGAAGAGCACAAATGGATGGTCACGGGATGGCACGACGTGGAGAACTGGGCCACGACGATCGTCACCTTTGAGGATGGCACCCATGCCGTGGTGCATGCTGCGGATACCGTCCTCGGCGGCATGGTCGATAGCCTGGAGTTGTTTATGTCGAATGGACGCATCTCCTGTGACATGACCCACAGCGGCCTGATCAGCGCTTACGCGCCGGATCCCTCGATATTCCAGGACGAATACATCGCGGAAAAGCTGGAGACCAAGGCTGGTTGGAGTTACCCCAGCTTTGACGAGGAGTGGATGTTGGGGTACCCTCAGGAACTGCGCGACTTTGTGATGGCCATCGCAGAGGGCCGCCCGGCTCTTTCGGAGGGTCGCTTGGGCCTCGACGTGGTGCGGGTCATCTATGCCGCGTACCAGTCTGCGGAGGAAGGCAGGAGGATCGATCTGTGATCGAGTTCGCCGGAATACGTTTTCGCAACCCCTTTGTGGTGGCCTCGAGCCCTCTTACGGTCAAACCATTTCTCATGAAAAAGGCTTACGATCAGGGCGCGGCCGCCGCCTCGACCAAGCTCACGCTCATCAAGCAATCGTTCTACAAGAAATGCCGCATGTACCACGACCCCAAGGTGGGCAGCATCGTCTGCGTGGACCGGCGGCTAGACCTGGAAGAGGGCGTGCGCCTGATCGACGAGAGCAAAAAGCTTGTCCCCGACCTGATCCTCTTTGCCAATATTACCCACGAGGGGGCGGATCTGGAGAGTTGGGGCCGGTTAGCGCATGCTATGGAGAACGCTGGCGCGGACCTCATCGAGCCCAACTTTATTTGCCCTAACCTGGCTCTGACGGCCCGGCAGTTGGGCCAGGATTCGACGAGCCAGGGCGGCGCCATCACCGGGCAGGACCCGGACCTGGCCCGTGAGGTGGTGGGCATCATCAAGAGCGCCGTCAAGATTCCGGTCATCCCCAAGCTCACGCCCAACGTGACCAGTATCCCCGGGATCGCTATAGCCTGCGGGCAGGGCGGCGCGGATGGCTTGTGCCTGGCCGGAGCGCAGCTCAGCCTGCCGCCGGTCGACCTGCATAACCTGGACCACGTCTTTGACCTGAGCCAGGGTGCCAGCTATGGCAGCCTGGGCGGGCCCGCCTGCCAGTTGCCGGGCTATGCCATGGTCGCACAGGTGGCTCGGCGCTCTCCCCTGCCCCTGGTGGGTGGCGGCGGGATCATGAATTGGGAGCATTGTGCGCAGTACATGCTCTGGGGCGCGCGCCTGGTGACGGCGTGCACATCTCTGATGTGGTACGGTTTCGAACTGATCCCCAAGATGCTTTCTGGCCTGGAGCGCTATATGCAGGAGATGGGGTTCAGCTCCTACGATGACCTGGTGGGCCGCGCGCTGCACAACATCCGGCCGGCGGCGGAGCTGGAGATGCTGGACGATTATCCCACACTCGATGCCGCGCGCTGCAACGGCTGTGGCCTTTGCCTACGGCCGGGCCACTGTTACGCCATCGAGATGGTGGATAATCGGCCGGTCATCGACCGGGAAAAATGCCTGGGTTGCGCGGTGTGCGTGGCCATCTGCCCGCGAAAAGCGCTTTCGTTTCAACTGTATGACCGCTCAAAGGAATCCTCAGCGCCAAGCCTGTCATCCTGAGCCGCCCATGGCGCGGGGCGCCAATTGGGCCGGTAGAACAAGCCTGCGCCGACATCCGTCATCCTGAGGGAACCGAAGGATCTCCGTTAGCTCGAGCAGGTCCCTATGTTCTGGGTAGCCG
>CAYQDH010000569.1:0-3574 GCA_964416075.1 uncultured Anaerolineales bacterium
GATCCATCCGGAAAGGAAGTGGCTGTAGGCGTAGCTAATTCTGACGGCCAGCGCGAGGCCACCTTCGCCTCGGACGTGGCGGGCGACTACCTCATCCTGGTGTACAACTATGCGGAAGGCGTGGACCTGAACTACATCCTAGAAATCAGCAACTAACCTCCATTGAGCAGTCGACGACCGCTCAATGGGTGACCGGCAGTCAACGGCGACTGCTCAGTTACGGGCGGATTTCCTCCTCCTACTTGATGCCTCGGGCTTGTTGCCCGAGGCATCACTTTTAGGGGCACACTCTCTTGGCACGGCCCCGCGCCTGGCCGCCCTTCTTGATGTGGATATGGTCGCTGTCCCATGGCTTGAGCAGAGCGAGCATAGGTGCTCCGCCCGTGTAACATGGCTATCCGGAAAGCGGGTTGAGTGGTATAATTGCCCTATGAAACCCTGGCGTGGCCGCCATCGTAGTGTTGTTGAGCCTTGCATATTGCTCGACCAACACACGAGACGTCGGAGGATTCAAGAGTGAACAAAAAGTACTATGAGACACTGAGCGGTGGCATTTTCCTGATCGGCTTGGGCCTTCTGTTCTTGACCCGCTGGGGCATTTGGCCATGGATTCTGGTGGTGATCGCTTTTGCCCAGTTACCCATGCTTTTGGCTCAGAATCAGGGCTGGGCGGGATGGCAGGGATTTTTCTGGCTGATTGGCTTGGCCGTGCTCTTTGCCAGTGGCCACTTTTGGCCCTGGGTATTGATCCTGGTGGGCATAAGCGTCCTCATCGGCGCCATTACCAAAGATGCCGGGGGCAGTCCCTTCAGCAAGGCCCCGCAGGAATCGAGCGCACCATTTGAGGAGGGCGTCTCTGACGCCCCCGACAAGCCGCAAGATACACGCAAGCTCGAATAGGATGCTGGACCCTGTCGCAAGTGCCCCGCGGCAGGGTAGATCTCGGGGGGTGTGGATGAAACCATTTCGTCTATTGTTGGGGTTTTTGACGGGCGCTGCCATCGTGACCTATCCGGTGGCTTTGATACTGCTCTATGGTATCACCGGGAAGCTGCTGGTCGCGGTCAAGGGCCAGGAGAAGCTGATGGATCCCGATCAGGCGATCGCAGAGTTTCGCGCGCTGGCTATTCGTGCAAAGGAGCAGTTCCATGGATAGACCATATCGTAGAGGTCTGGCAGTGGGCCTGCTGGGGCCCCTGGCCTTCGCCGCCGGGGTTCTCTACTGGGTATACCGTTATACACACAAGATCCCCTTCCCTGTGAGCGAGCCGGGTGATGGGCAGTTGACCATCGGCCTGGTGGAACCGTCTGAGGTGTCCACCTACTGGCAGCCTTGGCGCCAATCGCTGTATGGGATGCGCGACAAGTTCGTGGCGATGGCGAAGGATCTCAAGGCCGAGTTGGAGAGCGGCGAAGACTAGTCCTGGCACGAGATGAATCAGCCGCGGAAGCTGTTGCGAACACCGAGAGCGCAAAGGAACGATCTCTGGTGGATCGTTGCTCTGCGCTCTCGGCGCCTTGCGAACTCGTGCCATATCTCGAGAGGGGCCATCCCTGCTCAGGGGAACCCTTACGCACGCCCCCACTTTTCGTAGGCATCCTTGAACGACATGCCCGCGGCCAGGTCTTCGCGCATGCCCTGCTCCTTTTGCTCCACCTCTTCGGCCTTGATCAGGGCCTCCATGCTGATCTCCTTGGGGATGACGATCACTCCATCAGCCTCACCGACGATCCAGTCGCCGGGAGCCACGCGCACCTGGCTGGTGATCGTGCCGGGCATGGCGATGATGCAATCGGTATCGTGCATGCGCCAACGAGGATACGATTCTATCGGCGAGGTTC
Source organism: uncultured Anaerolineales bacterium (assembly GCA_964416075.1). Taxonomy (GTDB): domain Bacteria; phylum Chloroflexota; class Anaerolineae; order UBA1429; family UBA1429; genus CAYQDH01. Next base: position 1,843 of record CAYQDH010000569.1, read on the forward strand.
CCTTGGCGCACACGCAGTAATCGGGGATCATCTCCAGGCCCCAAGAATCACGGATGAAACCGTCCAGCACGATCCCCTTGGCTCCACGTTGCTTGAGCATCCAGCTCGTCATCTCGCCGAACTTGCCCGTCCAGGGCTCTCCGCCCGACTCTAGCACCAGCACGCAACCCGGGTAGCACAGCTCCGTGACGTTGACAAAGGTATCGGTGGTTTTCTTGTCCGGGTCCTCGTCTTCCTTGACCCGCGGGTCGCGGCTACCCCGAGCGGTGATAGCCTTGCCCGCCAGGTGAGTATGAGGGAAGAGAGGCCGGACGCTCAGGTCAATAACCTGGTTGCCATAGCCCATGCGGTCCAGCGTATCATAGATATTGGCCACGCGGATCTTGTCCCAGCGCGCCTGCAGCTCGAGCACCGTATAGTCCTTTTTGCTCTCCGACATGTTGTCCTCCACACTGCGATAGTAAACTCGATCTCTCGATGGCGCACATTCTAGTGTATGGCCTTCGTTTCCGTCAAGGACACTGACAAGGGCATTAGTGGCAGGCACGTGGCGCTGTTCCGTGGTATAATGGACCCACGGTCTTGCGGCCGCCAACCCTTAGTGGGTTTTCCAAAAGCAGTCATCCTTGTTGACATCGGTGTGAGGAGGGGCCATGACGAGCCTGGTGACCGGGGCCACGGGACTGATCGGCAGCCACCTTGTGGAAACATTGGTCATGCGCGGCGAGAACGTGCGCGCTCTGGTGCGGCCCACCAGCAACACCAAGCGTTTGCGCGGGCTGGGTGTGGATATCCGTGTCGGCAACCTGAACGACAACGCCACGTTGATGGCAGCGGCCAAGGGAGCAGAGCGCGTCTATCACTGCGCGGGCTTGGTCAGCGATTGGGGCCTGCCGGAGGCGTTCCAAGAAGCCAATGTGCAGGGTGTGCGCAATATGCTCGCCGCAGCCACCCGCGGTGAGGTCTCCAAGTTCATCTATCTTAGCACCAGCGATATTTACGGCTTCCCTGGGCGACCGGTGGTCGAGTCCGAGCGGCCTGCGCCTCGCGGCTATCCCTATTCCGATAGCAAAGTGGAAGCCGAGACCCATGTATGGAACCACTATCGCCGCGTGGGATTGCCCATCTCCATCCTTCGTCCTGCGACGGTATATGGACCGCGCAGCCAAGCCCTGGTGGATATCATCCATGCTCTGCGACGGCGTCGGATGTACTTGATCGACGAAGGCAAGTACCCGGCAGGCTTGACCTACATTGGTAACCTCGTAGACGCGATGATCCTGGCGGCGGATCGAGATATCAGCAGCGGCCGGGCCTACAATATCACCGATGGTAACAAGGTCACTTGGAGGGAATATGTCGATGCCATCGCGGATATGGCCGAGTATCCCCGTGCCAAACGCAACTTTTCGCAGGATCGTGCCTTCGCGGTGGCCTCCTTCTGGGAGAACGTCTACCGCATGCTGGGACGCACCCAACGTCCCCCTATGACCCGCTTGATGGTGGAATGGATGAGCACAGACCAGAGCCTGATCATCGACCAGGCTGCACGAGACCTGGACTATCGTCCCCGCGTCAGTTTTCGTGAGGCCATGAACCATATCGGCGTTTGGTGGCGTCGTCAGGGTGAGGCAGAAGGAGGCGAGGAGTCCTAGTAGGGAAGCTATTCCCCTCGCCCCCCGGCCAGCCGATTGACACGCCCCACCTCGGCTTCTATAATGGCCCCTGTTCT
>CAYQDH010000570.1:0-3558 GCA_964416075.1 uncultured Anaerolineales bacterium
GCCTCTTCTCGCTAGCCATCATCTTTGGGGTGGCCGTTAGCGTTCGCGAGCAAGCCGTGGGAACCTGGCCACAAACCGGGCTGGTAGTCGTCACCTCCGTGGCCGAGACAACGCAGCACCAGGCCGAAGGCGCTCCGCTGGTCCGTGCGCGATCTGAGGCACGTGAGAGCGACCTCTCTGTTGCTGCGGTCCGCACTATGCTCAGCCACCGGAACACGGTAGAGCACAACACACCCACACACGCCAGTTCTGCGGATGTGGCGAGCTGGGATCCTCATGATGCCAAGTGGCATTTTAGCCCTAGCGTCTATCACCCCACGCGATAGGGCTGTAGAGCCTCATAGTTGGGGTCGATGCCGATGCCCGGAACGTTGGGAGGGCTGACCATGCCATCCGCGTCGAGTGCGAGCGTTTGCCGATAGATGCGCCCCCACATTGGGTCAAAGCGCAAAGGATAGAACTCCAGAATCAGTCCATTGGCGATGGCCGCCACCAGGTGCACATGCACCTCTTGCGGCCCATGCGGGGCGATATCCAGATCGTACGCCTGCGCCAGAGCCGCCACTTTCATGAATTCGGTAACCCCACCCATCACGATAGCATCGGGGTTGAGGATCGGCACCGCTCCTTGGGCGATGAGATCGCGAAAACCATAGCGCGTATACTCGTTCTCGCCCGTAGCCAGGGGGATCGTCGTCTGGGCCGCGATCTTGCGAAATCCCTCGTAATCATCCGGTGCCACCGGCTCCTCGAACCAAAAGGGCTCGTACTCTTCTACACGCTTGGCCATCTGGATGGCCTCATAGTAGCGATAGGCGCAGTTGGCATCGATCAGGAGCTTGATGTCGGGCCCGATCGCTTGCCGCACCGTCTTGACGCGCTCGGCATCCTCGCGAAGTGATAGGGCACCGATCTTCATCTTGACCGCGCGCGCACCCATCTCCACGTACTCGACCATCTCGTGCGCCAGCTCCTTGAGCCCCTTACCTTCCACATAATAGCCCCCCGCGATGTAGGTGGGCACGCGCTCGCGGTAGCTGCCCAGCATCTTGTACAGGGGCATCCCCGCCACCTTGGCTCGCAGGTCCCACAGCCCGATGTCGATCGCGCTGATGGCTCGCGTGGTCAGTCCTCGTCGCCCGACCAGCTTGGGTACCCACATGGCGTGCCAGTGGCGCTCCACATCCAGGGGATTTTGACCGATCAGGTGCGGCTTGAGATGCTCGACCACCGCTTTGCCGATCGCTCCACCGCCGCCCAGCCCGATGCCCATCACCTCTCCATCGGTGAGGATCTTGACCAGGCTCAGGCCCGAGTGGGTGTAGGTATGCTTCCCGTTGGTGATGGGCTTGGGTCGCGGCCAACTATAAGATTCCGTAGTTATGTCGATAATCTTCATATCTACTTGTCCTCCGGCGGCTGCGGAACCAGGATATCGTCGCGCCAACGCAGGCGGAACGAGGGCAGGACCAGCGCCTCCGGCGATTGCAGGGTCAGTCCCCCATCCACCACCATGGTGATGCCGGTAACGAACTCGGCTTCGTCCGAGGCGAGAAAGAGCGCGGCATTGGCGATATCCTCGGGTCGGCCGTAACGGCCCACGGGATAGCAGTCGCGGTTGGCGCGCTCCTCGAGCGAACCCACAGGCACCCACTGGGCGTGGCGCTCGCCGGCAATGCGGCCGGGCGCGATAGAGTTGCAACGAATGCCCGACCGGCCATAGTCCACGGCAATGCTTCGCCCCAGCGCGTTCAAGCCAGCCTTGGCCGCGCCGTAGAGTCCAAAGTTGGGGTTGGTGACAATAGAGTTCACGGTGGAGATAAACACAATCGCCCCGCCCCCCGCACGAATCATCTCGGGGATACAGTACTTGCATCCCAACCAGGGCCCGGTCAGGCTGACGGCTAGGCCGCGATCCCATTCCTCGTGCGTAATATCCATCGCTTTCTTGACGGCAGTCCCGGACGCATTGTGCACCAGCGTGGTGATCTTGCCATAGTTATCCAATGCGGCGCGAACCAGGGCCTCCCAGGTGGACTCGTCAGCCACATTGCCCATCACGGCCACCGCTTCTCCTCCGGCTTCTACGATGCGCGTCACCGTCTCCTGCAGCTTTTCCTCGCGCCGTACCGAGTTCACCACCACCTTGGCGCCCTCGCGTGCGAGTCGCAGAGCCGTAGCCCCACCGATGCCGCCCCACCCGGCTCCCGCAACGATGGCCACCTTCCCTTGCATACGCATAGTATCGCTATCCCCCTACGTGTAATAATCGACAGCTACCCCACAGGGTCTACCCTACCCTCCCAAAGCCGGCTCCACCTGCGGCGCCACCTCTTTGCGACCACCCATCATCGCCGCAAAGGGGATCGAGAGCGCGATCAGGCCGGCGGTCATGAGGAACACCCCACCATAGCCGATGATCGGCATCAGTGCGCCAGCCACCAAGGGCATGGCCACCGAGCTCACATGGTTGATGCTGACGCCCGCCGATAGGGTTGGCAGGAGCTCCTCGGGGGGCGCGATCTGTTTCACATAGATCGAGAGGCCCATGTTCAGGATTAGAGCCAGACGAATCACGGCAACCAGCACGGCGAGGACCATAGGCTGCCGCACCACCGCAAAGGCAACACAGCATAGCACCAGAACAGCGTAGGTGCCCACCAACGCGCGCCGCGAGCCAAAGCGATCCACCAGGCTCCCCAGGAAGGGCGCCAGGACCAGGGTGGCCACCGCGATGACCAGCAGCAGGGAGCTGATCTGCCACACTTCCCAGCCAAAGAACTGCACCAGCACCAGCGTGCCAAAGGTGCCAAGCACCTGTTTGCGAGAGCCCTCGAAAAAGGTCAACACGTAATAGAGCCAGTAGCGTCGGCTCAACAACATGCGCGGAGGCGGCTGCTCCGTCTTGCCCAGGCCGCGGGGCAGGCGGGTCATGGCCAGCGCCGCGAGAATGATGAACGCGCCACCGACCAAGTAGGGCACGCGCAGCGAAAGCGAGTCAACAACCCTGGAAGTGAGGGCCAGCACCCCCATACCCACGATGGTCGCCAGCGAGCCCACCGAGGAAAGAGTGCCCAGCACTCGGCCGCGCGTGTTCTCTGTGGCCAGGTACATGCCCAGCGCGGGGCCTACAGGCTGGTACCCGTGCAGCCCAAAGCTGGCCACCACCTCGGCCATGATCAGGCCGGCCAGGGAATACACCAAAAAGTTGCCCATATAGCCGAGACCCAGCACCACCGTCCAGACGACCCCACGCCAAACGAGGGGCAGATGCATGGTAAGAGCGGCGATGAACATGAGCGCAATGCCTGGCAGCTCGCGCAACCCCTCCAGCCACAGTACCTGGCCGCTGGAGAGCCCCAGGGTATCCACGAAGAAATTGGCACGCGCCCCGTTCAATGCACCGTTTCCGAAACTCAACAAGAAGGTTGCGATGACCATCGTGACCAGGTCGCGCGTCCACAACCCGGCCATCTGCTTGCCAAACAATCGTTTCACTGCGCCTACCCCTCCAATACTATACTATCTACCCCTAACAGGCTGGGCCGCCGATGGGCT
>CAYQDH010000571.1:0-3533 GCA_964416075.1 uncultured Anaerolineales bacterium
GGACGGACCGACACCTATTGTAGCAGAAGGAGAATATTGAGGCAATAGACAGGCGGTACCCCACCTGGGCCTGTTGTTAGGCAGCGAGCATGGCCACAGACCCATCTATCCTTCCGGCCAGGCGACGAACCAGCCACCTGGCCGGTCCCCATTCAGCCCCCTGCCTAGCGTATTGGCGAGCAGGATGTGCTAGGCTGAGAGCGTATACCGTGGGCGAATGGCGCCCGCGGCCGCCCGACCGAGATCAAGTATAGCAGGCGGGCAAAGGAGTCTAGCATGTCGAGTACAAGAATGGGATGGCTGAACTATCTGTTGTCGATGGGCATGGTAATGCTCCTATTGGTAGGCTGTGCGGGTCAGCCTGCTGAGACGGCAATCCCCACTGCCCCTCCCGTGCGCGCGACGGAAGACCGTCAGCCTGTGGTAGAAGAGCCCAAAACCATCGTCCGCTTTGCAGTGAGCGATGTGGAATTGCCAATCTACGAGCCAATGATCGCGGCCTTTGAGAAGGAAAACCCCAGCCTGCACGTGCAGGTGGTGTCGCTCAACGAGGTCTTGGGCTTGGGCACCCTGGTCAGCACTGAGGTGCCCGAGGACGCCGAGCAGCGCCTGGTGGCCGCGGCCGATGTAGTGGATTTCTCGGTATCGCGCAAGACGGTGGAGCAGGGATTGGTGCGCGATCTGACGCCCCTGATCGAAGCGGATGCCAGCTTTGACGCAGCCGACTTTTTCCCCGGCTCCTTGGAGAGCTACCAGTGGAAGGGTGGCACCTGGGCGATCCCGACCCAGCTGAATGTCAGGCTCATGTTTTTCAACAAAGACGCCTTTGACGCGTCGGGGATATCCTACCCAAAGGCGGGTTGGACCTGGGATGAGTTGCTGGCCCAAGCCCGGGCTACAACGGAGCGACAGGGGGACCAGGTGACGCGCTGGGGCCTGGTGTGGCCCTATGACCTGGCCTATCGCCTGGTTGAGAGCAGGGCAGGCAGTGTGGCCGACTATGCCGCCGAGCCGCCCCGCCCTCGTTACGATGATCCGGACGTGGCCGATGCCCTGCGCTGGTACGCGGACCTCCATCTGCAGGAAGAGGTGATGCCCTACTCTGGGCCGCGCGCCGAGGACCAGGGCACGATAGCGATGTCGGAAGAAGAGACCCTAATCGACAAAGGCAAGGCTGCGATGTGGCCCGACTATGCCCTGCTGTGGTCGTATCGCAAGATGCAGGGCAACGTGGGTGTGGCGCCTTTCCCATCTGAGGCTCCAGACGCCAAAGCAACGCCCGCATGGACGACCTCCCTGGCTATGAGCGCGGGGACGGCAGTGCCCGACGCGGCATGGCGTTGGATGATCTTCCTCTCCCGGCAAACCCCGCAGGGTCTCGGCCAGGGCATGAAACGGTTGCCGGCCCGCCGCTCGGTCTCTGAGGACGAGGCATTCTGGGATGGGATGGATGAGGAGTTGGCCGCAACGTTGCGCTATGCCCTGGATCACGGCTATATCGCCCGTGAGCCGGTGGCCGCTGAGGCCTTTGAGGAGGCTCTGCATGCTGTCCTGCGCAACGAGAGCAAGGCAGAGGATGCGCTGGCCAACGCGCAGACCAAGGCGCTCGCCGATATCCGGTCCACGGCGCAAGAGGGGGCGGTGGTTACCCCGGCGCCCACCTTCGTGGTGGCTCCGGCCAAACCGGAGGCTCCGACGGGCCCCGCCGTCACGCGCATTACGTTTATCCCGGGTTTGGGCTCTCTCAACTTGGAGCCCTACCGCCGCCTGGCCGAACGGTTCCAGGAGGCGCATCCCGATATCGCTGTAGAGGTCAAGATGCTAGATCTTACCGGCGGTACCGCGCTCGACATGCAGGGCCTTGCCCGCTCTGCCGACTGTTTCCAGTGGTACCCCAGCCTGCGCGACCCCGCGAATCGCGAGGCCATCCTGAGCCTGGAGGCGTTCCTCGAGGCGGATGAGGCGTTCAGCAAGGAGGATTTTTATCCCCAGCTCATGGAGCAGTTCACAGAGCAGGGCCAGCTTTGGGGCCTGCCTGCCGATGTGACGCCCTTTGTAATCGAGTACAACAAGGATCTGTTCGATGCGGCGGGCCTGAGCTACCCTGCGCCAGGCTGGACCTGGGAAGAGTTCCTGGAGACGGCCACCGCCCTGAGTGGGGGCGAGGGCGAGGCCAGACAGTATGGTTTTGTGGCCGAGGTGTACGAGGCCAACGATCTGCTGCTCATGCTGGAGCGGTTGGGAGGGCGCCTGATCGATGAACGCCCCACACCCCCGGCGCTGACCTTCAACGACCCGTCCGTCGTGGAGGCTCTGCGCTGGTACACGAGCCTGACCACAGAGTACGGGGCCAAGCCCGCCTTCATCACGGACATCAGCAAACTGGCGGGCGCGAATGCGATGTACATGGAGCGGGAGGCGCTGATCAACGAGGGACGGGCGGCGATGTGGACCAACTCGGGCACTACCGCAGCGCTGTTCGGCCCACGCCAAGGACTCAACATGGGCGTGGCGCCCCTGCCAGCACGGGCGGATGGCACGGGCAAAGCCAGTATGCTCACCACCAGCGGCTTCTTTATCTCGGCCGAGACGAGCGAGGCGCAGGCTTGCTGGCAGTGGCTCACCTTCTTGGGGCAACAGCCGCAATCCGCGCTCGGGCTGCCGGCGCGGCGGTCGCTCGCCGAGTCGGAGGCATATCGCAAGCAGGTTGGAGATGATCGCGCGGCGGCCTACCTGTCGTGCCTGGCCGATGCGGCGGAGCCCTCATCCTTCGATGTGCTCTCCAAAGAAGACTGGTTGGGCGGCGGACTTTTCTGGCTAACCCAGGCCTACGGCAAGGTGCTGGATAAGAAGAGTGGCGTGGAGGAGGCGCTCAACGAGGCGCAGAAACTGGCCGACCAGTACCGCGCCTGCATGGTGGCTGCGGGCGACTATGGCCAAAAGACCTATGAGAGTTGCCTGAAGCAGACGGATCCGACCTTGCCCGCTTTCCTGTTCAGTGCGAGCCAATAGACACTAGATCTCCCGCGGTTCTTCGCTGCAGGGGTCGTAAGGGATGAAAGGTTGTGGTCGCACTCATTCGGGCGACCACAACCTTCGCCTATGCTGGCGAGCAAGCCAACTCTATCACCCAGCGCCAATGGATTCTGTGGGAATTACGCTTGCCATCGTCCGCCTGGCAGTGCACGCAATGAGAGTTGCAGCGATGGGTGACCTCGAATTCGATGCGGCGAACGCTCAAGTAATCGTTCATCTAAAAGCTCGTCCCGCAGGACCCCTCTGGTGTATCCTGTTGCGGAAAATAGGTGCGGGCGTCGAGGCCGTGCACCCAGATGTTGGAATTGCCCACCAGGCCCTCTAGGCTGAGACGAAAGTAATACTTGTTGGCGGAATCCCGCGCTGCCGAGACATCGATGTCGTTGAAATCCCACACCGGGTAGGTGATATCGCCAGTCGTGACCAGCCTTTTGCTCCCCGTAGCCACAATCTCGCCTGGCTCGTTGTTCAGAGAGCGCCAAAGGTAGATCGTGGGA
>CAYQDH010000572.1:0-3519 GCA_964416075.1 uncultured Anaerolineales bacterium
CCGTGAGCTCGCCTGTAGGTTCGCAGGCGAGCTCACAATTCTTCACCGTAGGGCGTTTGGGGTCGCCCTCGTTGCACCAAGCGGCAGGTCGCCGATTACCAGTCGGGCGATTGTGTATATTTTCAATAAAAATACTTGACAATCAGCTCCGAGTGATGTATGATTAGGTTGAGGTAGCTGATCGGTATTATGGGATGCCAGGAGGTTACGTGCTATGGAAGCCGAAAGAGTTGCCGAAAGAATCAAGGTCGGACCTGAGATTTGTTCTTACATAGATGACGATGCTACCAAGCTCAGTGTCGAAATCTCGATTCCGGGCGTGAGAAAGGAAGACATCGATCTCAAGTTACAGGAGGATAGTCTGTACTTGTCGGCCCCTCGAGATGATGTGGAATTCGTGACTACCCTTGCGTTTTGCTGCCCTGTCGTTCCCGACAAGGCTGAGGCGCACTATGAGAACGGTCTTCTGAAACTAACGATTCCATTCAAGGATGAGATGGAGGATGCTGTTCGGGTCAAGATTGACTAGCGTCTCTTGCCGTGTGTTACGTATGGTGTGAGAGCGAGGCCCCAAGGGCCTCGCTCTTTTGTGAGTGATGGACCCCTTCACGCTTTTTGACAACTCGGTGCGCCACACATATAACATTGCCTTTGTCGGCCCTCGGGGCTGGGGCTAGTCCGGTACATCTCCCGCATGGAGTACGCCATGACCACTGTTATCCTACTTATCATCTCCAACCTTTTCATGACCGTTGCCTGGTATGGCCATCTCAAGTTCAAGTCCGTGGCGCTCTGGAAAGTCATCGTGATCAGCTGGCTGATCGCCTCGGTGGAGTACTGCTTCCAGGTACCCGCGAACCGTTTGGGGCACGGTCGATTTAGCGCCGCGCAGCTCAAGACCATACAGGAGATCATCTCGCTAATCGTCTTCAGTGGGTTCTCGGTGCTGTATCTGCGCGAGGAGTTTCGCTGGAATTATCTCGTCGGCTTTGTTTTTATCGTTGTCGCAGCCTTTTTCATCTTTAAGAAATGGTAGAGGTCCCAACCCGATGATCGATCTGCACACGCACTGACGCTACTCGGACTGGCAGCCGATGCCGAGCGAGATACTGGAGCACGCTCGCTCTCTCGGCTTGCAGGCCCTGGCCATCACCGACCACAACACCGGTCGCGGCGCACGTGAAGCGCTGCCTTTGGCTCGTGAGGCGGGCTTGCATTTCATCCCGGGAATCGAGAGGTCCTGTTCCCGCCACACCGCCTCGCACTAGATGATGTCTCGGCGGACGGGTACCCGCCTCACCTGATCATCCGCCCACCTGGCTTGCGCGCGCAAAGAACTCGCTGTTGAGCAACGGCACGACTTGGTCGGCCTTGACAGCGGCGATGTATTCCGCCAGCGCATCGACCTGGAGCTGTTGTAGGGCGGCCCCTTTCTCGGCCGTCGCCGAGCGCGCGTCCCCAGCATAGTGCTCGGGATAGTTGCTGTACCAACTCACCCCCGTCTGGGTGGGCGGTAGGTGCTCCAGGCGCCTGAGGGCGTCTCCCCCTTTCGAGGGCACGCGATCCATCTTGACCAGGTGAGCGTGGTTGGCCAGCGAAATGCTCGTCTCGCACTCGCAGGCATGTCCATGGTTGGGCGTCTCCAGGAGGCTGCGCCACTTGGCGGCACGTTCGGCGCTCAACAGGGGTTGCGGGATGTACAAGGAGTAGGTTTTCTCTTGCCACAGGGTGCATTGCGCGAGGAACCCCACGAGGTAATGGTTGCCGCCGTGCGCGCTGTAGAGCACGATCTTGTGCAGCCCGTTGCGCGCGATCTCGTCGAGGACACTCTCGAATAGCTCGATGAGCAGGGTGGGTTTCAGCGTCACCGCCCCGGGGAAGCAGCGCGCCTCATAGATCTGCCCGAAATAGAAAGGCGGAAAGACGATCGCTGGCTCTTTTTGCGCCGCCAGGCATGCCAGGCGATGCCCGTTCAGATAATCGGTGCCCAGGGGCAAATGCTCGCCGTGTCGCTCAAGAACCCCGACCGCCAGCACGCACACTCCCGTCTGGTGCACTGCTTCTGCAAAGTCACTTGCTGTCAATTCGTCCCAACGCATCGTGTACCTCCTCGACCCAAACGGTATTCACAGGAACCCCTCGCCGCGCGCCCTCTGCGTCCACGCGTACATCGATCTTAGTCACTTCCCGATCGAGCGTCCACCGGGTGTTTCACCTTACCCAAGAACCGCGGCTCGTTTTGGGTACGGTTGACAAGCTCTGGAACGGGGGCCATAATGGCGAAAACCATCGCTAGGAGGAACCATGAAAGCTCTGGTCAATACTGGGCCGAGTGTTCTTGAAGTGCAAGAGTGGGATATTCCTGCTTATGGGCCGGAGGACCTTCTCATCCGAGTACGCGCCTGCGCCATCTGCGGGTCCGACATCAAGGGCTATACGGGCAAGACAGGCCGTAGACAGCCGCCTATCATCATGGGACACGAAGCGTCCGGCGTCATCGAAGCCATGGGTGCGCAGGTTCCTGGCTTCAAGGTTGGCGACCGGGTGTGCTTTGACTCGACGGTTTATTGTCGTCGCTGCTCGTATTGCTTGAGCGGCCAGCCCAACCTCTGCGCCAATCGCCAGGTCGTGGGTGTATCAGAGGGCACCTATCGGCGCCACGGCGCCATGGCCGAGTATGTGGTGGTTCCCTATTGGATCGCCGTACAAATGCCCGACACCCTGTCCTTTGCCCAAGCGGCGCTGATCGAAACGGCGGCCATCGGGGTCCATGCGGCCAACCGCACTCCCCTGACGCTGAACGATACGGTTGTGGTGGTCGGCGCCGGCGCCATAGGCCTCGTGGCCTTGCAGGCCATTCGCCTCAAGGGCGCCGGGAAGGTCATCGTCACAGACCTGTCGCCCGCGCGCCTGGAACTGGCTCGGCAGATGGGCGCCGATGTGACGATCCGGGCCGACGCACCGGACTTACAGCAACAGCTGTTGGCCGCCACGGGCCCCGAGGGCGCCGACGTGGCGATGGAAGCGGTGGGCATCCAACCCACAGTGAGCTCGGCATTGAGCATCACGCGCAAGGGCGGCTCGCTGACCCTCATCGGCAACGTGGCGCCTCGCGTGGAGATGGGTCTGCAGGAGATCGTGACGCGCGAGATCAGCGTCTACGGGGTCTGTTCATCCAGCGAGTACGCTGACTGCGTCGAGCTGGTGGCTTCCAAGCGTATCAATGTCGATCCCATGATCAGTGAATATGCCAAGCTCGAGGATGGCCAGGCCATCTTCGACCGGCTCTATCACCACGCCGAGGCTAACATCCGCACAGTCTTTATCTTTGACTGAACCGACATTCCCAGATGGAGGGGAGAAGCATGAACGACCGTGAGCGGTTTCTCGCCACGATGAATTACCAGGAGCGCGACCGTTGCCCTTGGTGGGAGATGTGGTACTGGACCGAGACCCTCGATCGCTGGCACCAAGAGGGTTTGCCCGAGGACGTCCACTTGCAGGACTACCTCGGGGTGG
>CAYQDH010000573.1:0-3507 GCA_964416075.1 uncultured Anaerolineales bacterium
ATGCATTTCCATCGCTTCCTGCATGGCGCTCTTGACTTCCTCGATCGTGGCGCCGGTGGCTGCGCAGCCGGGCAGATCAGGCGAGTAAGCAGAGTAGTTGTGGTTTGCTTTCTCGATCACAATGAGAAACCTGCGCATGTCAGCGCCTCCCTTTTGGCTTGTCCACCTGCGCCTGTTTCAGGATGCTGGTCAATGTGCCGGGCGCCAGATCATCGTTGGGATGGCCAGCGATCCGAACTCCGGAGGTCAGAGCCCGACTGTGAGGAATCGCAAAGCCGGAACCGGGAACTTGCGCCCCGGTGTCGCCCCCGCCGCCTTGTCGATCACATCTCCATGGCCCGCTTGGGGCACGATCCATAGCGCTGACCCCGGGATGGCCTCGTACATTCCTACCGCGATGCCTACGGGAAAGTACTCGTCGCGGTCCCCATGGATGATCAGCGTGCGCGCGGTGATCGTCGTCAGGTAGGGGGGCGTAAAGTTCATGTCGTCGTAGCTATCGGCGAACTGGCCAAAGTGCGAGAACAGCCTCTCGATCTGCGCGTCACCCCCCGGGTGGAGGCGGCGCATCTCATCCATGCGCTTGGCCCGTCCGCTCGGCGTGGTCATGGCCCGGATGAGCACCCGTGCTTGCACAGGATAGTAGGTGGTGGCACCAAACAGAACCATGGCCTCGATGCGCTGGGGCTGCTGGGTGGCCATGTGCAGGAGGGTCATCCCGCCGGTGCTGGAGCCGATCGCGCGCGCTCGCTCGATCCCCAGGATATCCAGCAGTGCGTAGAGATCCCACGCCGCTTGGCGATGGGTAAAGTCCCTGGCCGGGTTGCTGGACCGCCCGTGGCCTCTCAGGTCGGGGACGATGAGGCGGAAATGCCGACCCAGCTCGTCGAGGTACGGATCCCACATGGCACTGGACCCCAGGTAGCCGTGCAATAGAAGCAGGGGCGGTCCGTCGCCGCGAATACGGTAAAAGATGTCCGCCTCATTGATGTGTACTGTCCGTTCCTCTGGAGACATGGGCCCGTCCTCTCTCGTGTGTTGATGGGGTCATGGCCGCTCGCGACGTCGATGCCCCGCTTGCGCCTGCTGGGCTATCCTACTGTGTCGACCCAACGCGCGTCAAGGGCGCCCAGGGTAGGTATCGGGCGTTTTTGTGCAGTGAGGCTCCGGGTTGCTGGGCTGGCCAAACCGGAGGTGGGCCCTATAAGGCCTGGCGTGACCGTTTGCGCGCGCCCCATGGATGGGGTATCCTCCGGTTACGGGCCCGCAGGGGGTCCGAGTATATCCACACCCCACGTGACGAGCCGTAGATATTGAGAAGGACATCATCTTGAGCGAGATGCGCGAACCTATGGCCGGGACTAGTAGATACCAGCCTCGCATCGATGCCCTGCGCGAGCTCAAGCTGGCGCAGACCCGCGAAAAGCAAGAGATCTTGGGCGCCATGGATTACGACGACTGGGGCATCGTCCTTCCGCCGCCCGAGGCGCGCCAGGTGACCCGAGCGCCAAGCAGCCTGGGCACCGAGATCACCGACGTGTTGATCCGCGACGTGTCCCTTTCGAGCAACCACCCCTCGGGCGGCTGGTTCGGGCCGGAGATTTGCGGCAAGAACTACCGGGCATTGCTGGAAGCCCATCCGGTGTATGTCGAGCCCCAGAGCGCCCTGGCCGGGGCTTATATGGCCAATTTCCTCTCCTATCGCCCCTTGCACTGGCCCGCCGACCTATCCTACCCGCGCGCGGACGAAGCGGCCAGGTACAAGCAGCCCTCGCTCGTTGGGGCCATGCACCACCTCTGCCAGGACCTGGCCATCGGCTTGCAGCTCGGCTGGGGCGGCCTCTTGGCCAAGGCACGCTTCTATCGAGACCTGCACGCCCCGGCTCACGCCGGTTTCTACGCCGGGATCGAGCACGTCCTGCTGGGCATCCGGGATTGGGTCGGCCGCACCGCCCAGGTTGCACAGGACATGGCGCGCCAGTTTGGCGACGCCGAGCGGGATCCTGACCTGCGCCGTAACCTGGAAGAGATCGCTACCATCAACCGGAGCCTGGTCGACGAGCCCCCGCGGACCTTCCGCGAGGCTTGCCAGTGGATCGCCTGGTACCAGATGGCGGCGCGCATGTACAACGGTAACGGCTCCATCGGGCGGCTGGATATGCTGCTCTACCCCTATTACCGGCGCGATGTGGCCGCGGGCAGGCTCGACGACGAGGAAGCGATCTACATCCTGGCTTGCCTCTTCCTCAAGGAAACCGGCTATATCCAGCTTGGCGGTCCCGATGCCGAGGGGCATGACGCGACCAACCCCGTCTCCTTCCTCTGCCTGGAAGCGGCACACCGGCTCAGGGTGCCGGTGAACATAGGGATCGCTGTGGGTGAGCAGGCCGATCCACGGCTGCTCAGGCGCGGCGTAGAGATCATCTGCGCCGACCGGGCCGGGATGCCCAAGTTCGTCGGCGTGGAGAGCGCCGTGCGCGGCTTCCAGCGCAACGGCATCCCGCCCGAGGTCGCGCGGCTGCGCTCCTTCGCCGGGTGCCACCATTTCGCCCTGCCGGGGCGCGAATATACCCTGGCCACCGGCTCGACCCTCAACCTGGCGGCTATCCTCGATGTGGCCCTGCACGAATATGTCGTCGACAGCGTCACCCCCACAGTGGAGGGGCTTTGGGGGCACTTGATAGAGCACCTGCGGCGCGCCGTGGATCTGGTGGGTGACGCATTCGATTTCCACATGCAGCACATGCACGAGGTCTTTCCTGAGCTGATGGTTGACCTCTGCTCGCACGGGCCACTGGAAAAGGGGTTGGATGCTTCGCAGCCCGGCGGGCTGGAGTATGTGAACAAGGCGGTGGACGCCATCGGCCTGGCGACGGTGGCCGATTCCCTGGCCGCGATCGAGCAGCGCGTGGAGCAGGAAAGGCGCTTGACGTGGGCCGAGCTGATGCGCTGGGTGGATGGCGATTGGGCCGGACAAGAGGGGGAGCAGGCGCGCCTGATGATGCGCAGCATCCGCCGCTACGGCTCGGGCGGCTCGGCGGCGGATGGATGGGCGCAGCGCGTGGCGCAGGCCTTTGCCGAGATCGTCCGCGCCACCAAGACCCCCCTGGGCCATAACATGATCCCCGGCCTCTATAGCTGGCTGGGCAACATCGAGGGGGGAGCGGGCCTGGGCGCCACGCCGAACGGCCGCCACGCCCACACGCCCCTTTCGCATGGGGCCAGCCCCGACCCGGGCTACCGCCGGGACGGCGCGCCTACCGCCCTCTCTCGCGCGATCACCTCGGTGGAGCTCAGCTGGGGCAACACGGTGACGATGCAACTGGACCTCGATGTGAGCGCCCTGGACCCCGAGGACACGGTGGAGCGCGTGGTGGAGCTGATCCGCACGCACATGGCCAGCGGGGGCACGCTGATCAACCTGAACATTATGGACGTGGCCCAAGTGCTGGCGGCGCACGAACACCCCGAGCTCTACCCGGACCTGATCGTGCGCGTCACGGGGTT
>CAYQDH010000574.1:0-3503 GCA_964416075.1 uncultured Anaerolineales bacterium
GCCCTCAAGCTGTGGATGGTGATCACCGAAGGGATCTATCTCCTGTGCATCGCGCTTGCTTGGTGGAGCGCCAAGGGTGGGGCGCGTGGAGCGATGGTGGCCGTCTTATGGTTGGCCTTTACGCCCTATTTCCTAGAGTTGTACCTGGGCCAGTTCAACGTGGCGCAAGCCGCGTTGCTGCTGGTGCTGCTGCTCCAGGCGACCAAGGCGGGACCCGCATGGACTCAGGGCCTGGCGTGGGCCGCCAGCTTGCTTCTCAAGCCGCATAGCGGGCTGCTGGCGCCTGCCCTCGTGCGCGCTCGGCGTTGGCGGGTGTTGGGGATCGGCGCGGCGGCCGTGCTCGTCACGTCGGCGCCCTACATGGCGCTCCACCCTGCGGCGATGAGCGCCTTTATGCGCAACTTTAGCTCGAGCGCGCCGGCGCCCCAACTGGGTAACCTGGGGGTGAGGCAGTTGCTCTTTAGTATCCTCTCGGTGCTCTGGCCTGCCCTCTCTATCCCTACGCACGTGGCGCTACAAAACCTGTGGGTGGCGCTTGTTCTGGTCGTGGCGCTGGGGCTGACTTTCTTGCCGAGGCACGTCGATTTGCTGGAGCTATCCTGTTTCTGGCTGGCTACCTATTTTCTGCTGTACCACCACGTTTGGGAGCATCACTACATCCTCTTGCTTCCGGTTTTCACGATGCTCTATCTCCGGCAGGGGGCCTGGCCCACGTTGCTGTTCTACGTGCCTGTCGCGCTATGGACCCCCTACCTGTTGATCGATCCCGGCGGGCGGGCGGCCTTGGACGCGTCCATGCGTTGGACATTCCTCGAACCGCGTTGGGTGGATGTGCTGTACCATAGCAGCAAAGCCCTGCCCACCCTCCTGCTGTGGCTATACCTAGCCTATCGGCTATGGCGCCATCCTAAGGAGGGGCCGGAATCGTCCGCACGATCGATATCGCCGGAGCCGCGAACGGCGCCGATGCCCCGTTCAGGGGAATCGTAATGCGCTGGCTCTGCCACTTGATGGATGCCCGGTACCTCTATAGCACGGGCCGGCCCTGGCCGAGCCCGTGGTCCATCGGGGGCATGGCCCTGGCGACCGCGCTGGGCATCTGCCTGGCGTGGTGGTGCGGCGTCATGCTGCGCAAGCAGGGACGCCCTCTCACGGTGGTGTGGGTGGCGATGGCCAGCCTGGTGCTCGGCCTGATCCTATACCTCGTGGGACCTTGTTGGCGTGGGCCGCTCTCGGCGCGCATCATATACCTGACCCCAAGCGTTCTGGGTGTTGTGGCGCCTCTACTGGCGGTGGCTCTACGACCCCCTTGGCCCCCTATGCTTCACCCCCCTCTTTGCGCCTTGGCCTGTGACCTCTACCCCTACGATGCGACCTGGCCATGGCGCTGGCAGATGCCCTGGCTCGTCTTCTGCGGCTGGGGCCTCTATGCCCTGGTCACCTACGAAGGCTACGGTTGGGCGCCTGTTGCCCTGGCCCTGTCCTGTCTGGTGATAGCAGCCGCAGCGCAATGGATGGCACACAGCCGGGCAGGCGCCCATTTATTGCGAGCCGAGGTGCTGACACCCCTGCTCTTGCCCATGATCGCTTTCCTGGGGCGCTGGCTGGGCCGCAACCTATGCCGCATCCAGGTGGGCGACTATGTCGGTTATCCCTATGCGGACCTACTCTCCCCCTGGTTCGACGGGCAGGCCATGCTCTATGTGGGCGTCGCCGCGATGGTGCTGACCACAGCAGCCCTGTGTTGGCGCGCTTGGCGAGTCACCTCGCTCGATGTGTGGGGCCTGCCTCGGAACCGGCCCTGGTGGGTCAAGGTCTGCTTCGACGACGGTGTGGGCGCATTGCTTCTTGTGTTGGGGTTGGGTTGGTACGTAGCCATGATGGGCAAGCATCTCAGCCACGGGGCCACGGGGAGCGATCCCTATTGCTACTTGCAGATGGCCGTCGACCTGGCGGAACGGGGCACGGCGCTACACCGCTTCCCTCTCGCCGAGCTAGGCTACCGCGCCAACCTTCCCCTGTGGCCCTTGGCGCCTGTAGGCTATAGCCCTCCGCATCCGGGTGGCTGGGCGGCGACCGTGTGGCCCATCGGCTGGCCGATCCTCTTGGCCCCCTGGTACCGCCTGGGCGGCGAAACAGCCCTCCTTTGGGCGGCGCCCACCATGACCGTCGCGGCGGCCCTGCTGGCTCTTGCTTGCGCCCGGGCGCTTTGGCCCGCGGAGAGCCTGTCGGTGGGGGGCCTGGCCGCTTGGTTGCTTCTGACCTCGCGCGAAGTGGTGTGGCGCTCGCTGGTGCCCATGGCCGATGGCGCGGCCATGGCCCTGTCCGTGCTGGCCATGGTCGCCCTGCTGCGCGCTCGCCAGCGTGATATATTGGGCTGGAGCGCGCTGGCCGGGTTGGCCTTGGGGATGGCCTACTGGGTGCGCCATCCGCTCTTGCCCCTCTTTCTGGCGGCCCTGCCCCTGGCGATGGAGCGGCGCTGGACGGTTCGCCGCCGCGCCCTACATCTGTTGGTGCTGGGAGGCGCCGCGCTCTTGCTGGCCTTCCTCGACCTGAAGTACCACGCCAGCGTATTGGGCTCGCCCTGGACGCCCGAGTCGCCCGAGTCGGACCTCCTTTCGTGGCGTTACATTGGATCCGGGCTGGCGCTTTTCCTGGATCAGGGCCTGCTCAGCCGGCACGAGTTTGGCTTTCTGTTGCCGCTCATCCTCTATGGGATTTGGCTGCAGGCCAAGCGACCCGAGGAACGCCCGTTGGCACTCATGATGGCCCTCGGGTTTGGCGGCGTGCTCTTGTTCGGGCTCTCCTATCGCGCGCTGCGCCTGCGCGATCTGCTGCCCCTTTTCCCCTGGCTGGCCCTGTGGGCGGGGCGGGGATTGGCCGGGCTATGGGCCCAGGCCAACCGGCCCGGCGAGGGGCGCCTTGTGCGGCGGGCCGCGCTACTCCTAGTGCTCTGGGTCGCCCTGAGCGCGCGCTCGACCTGGACCTTGCAGCGCCTGCAAGATCCACGTATCAGCACCTTCGGCTACCTTTCGGCGGCCCAGCGGCGCGCCTTCGACCAACTGGCCAGCCTAGTGCCGGACGATGCCGTTGTCGCGTGTGGCTTGGGCGCGGGGTCGATCGCCCATTATACGGGGCGAGAGATTGTGCGGCCCGCCTCCTGGTCCGAGGAAGAGTTCCGGCGGTTTGCAGGCTTGATGGTGGAGAGCGATCGCCCACTCTACGCGGTGCAGGATGGCACCGAGATGGCGGACTGGCTGGCCCGCGCTCGCGCGGATGGTTACGTGTTCGTGCCCGCCACCACGCTGAACTTGCCGACGTTCGCTGCAGGGGGCGAACCATACATCCCGGGGGCCACCGTCTATCGTCTGCAGCGCGCCGACTAGAGGCGCCTGGTTCGCAGGCCGGCCCTTGGTGCACGGGCATGGCGAGCCGAATCGAACGGGTGTACAATGTGCGCCATCTTGGCATTGTGGAAGGGTTATTTCGTGGCTGCTTGGCAT
>CAYQDH010000575.1:0-3491 GCA_964416075.1 uncultured Anaerolineales bacterium
TCTTTCTGCATTGCAACAGCCAGCACTCAGACGGACGCTTGCTCCGGCTGGCGGATGCGGTGGGGCAGGAGCAGGGCGGCTGCCAACGTCGTAGCGAGGGCGAACAGTCCCGTGATATAGAAGGTACCGGCCAGCCCCATCCTGTCGGCAAAGACCCCGCTGACCGCCGGGCCAGCCACCATGCCGATGGCGTAGATGGCCTGGAAGAAGCCCATCGCCGCGCCCCGCTTGCCCTCCGGCACGGCAAGAAGCGCGCTCCCCATCAGCACGGGGCTTACCAGGCCCGTTCCGACGCCGTGAACCGTCCGCAGGACGAGCAACAGGCCGATGGCCCGGGTCATGGGTGTCGCGAGCACCGAGATCGTCACCAGAGCCAGGCCCGAGACCACTGTCCAACGCACTCCCAGGCGCGCGCTGGCGTGGCCAGCCCAGAGGGCCATAAAAGCGCTGCACCCCTGCCACAACGACATCATGATGCCCAACTCGGTCTTGCTGGCGCCCAGGTCGGCAGCGTAAATGGGCACAAAGCTAAAGGTGATGGCCCAGGAGACGTATTGGTTGAGCAGGGCCAACAGGGACACCACGAGCACCATGCGCACCCGACCCACGGCCAGCAACTCGAGCACTGAAAGCGCGCCTCGCTTGGGGCGGAGGGGCTCGTGAATCCGCGCCAGGATGACCAGAGCTGCTGCTCCCAGCCCAATCCCCACCCAAAAGGGCACGCGTTCGTCGGTCATCTGGGCGATCTGCCCGCCCACCGCCGAGGCGATGGTCGTTCCCGCGCCGCTCAGCGCCGAGGCGATGCTGGTGGCCTTGATCACCTGATCGCTGGGATAGGTGGAGATGAGCAGAACCGACAGGGAGACCCAGCAAGCCGCCGCGACGCCGGCCAGGCCACGGCCGAGAACCAGCACCCAGGGCTGGGGCGCGATGAGCATGGCCGCGCACCCCAACGCCCCGGCCAGGGCGCCGGCCAACACAAAGGGCTTGCGTCGCCCCAGGCGATCGGAAGCGATGCCCACCGGGATCCGTAGCACCAATTGCGTGAAACCATAGGCGCTGACGATGATCCCCACCAGCGATAGGGAAGCCCCCAGAGAGCGAGCATATACCGACAGGTAGGAGTTGTAGATATAGAGGGAGCTCCAGAAAAGGGGCACGCCCACAAGTAACAGGCGGCGGGTGGCCCGCCGCCCATCTTCGTAAGTGCTTGCAGCCGTGGCGGCCGTGCCAGGCACTCAGCAGCCTCTCCCGGCCTGTGCGGGCCTAGCCATCGAGGCGCACTTCGCGTCCCTGTACGGCAGAGAGATAGATCGCATCGAGGATGCGCATCATCTCCAGGCCATTCTCAGCGCTAGCCTCGGGCTCGCAGTCCTCCATGATGCACTGCAGAAAGCTATCCACGGCCGATGGAGTGGGCGGATAGATACGCGGGTTCACCTGCACCAGGGCGCCCCCCTGGTCGCGCAGGGCGAGAGCCTCAAAGTCATAGCCTTCCCCCGCGTTACGCTGGATAGCAGCGCCCGCTGTGCCATAGATGCCCGTCATCATATCCTCGCGCCGATCGGTGCCTCCGGCCCAGCTCACTTCCAGGTTCAGCGTAGCGCCGTTATCCAGGCGAACAAGGGCCACGGCCATGTCCTCGACATCGTACCGTGCCCCGGTTTCTTGGGCCAACCGGGCGCCAAGCAAGCCAAAGGTGGACGCACTGACAGAGACCGCGCGGGGATAACCCATGAGCCACATGGCGAGGTCCAGTCGGTGCACCCCCAGATCGATGAGCGGTCCCCCACCGGAGAGCGATTTGATGCCGAACCAGCCACCCAGCTTGGGGATACCTCGCGCGCGAAGCCAGCGAGTATGCGCATAGTAGATCTGGCCCAGGTTGCCCTCGTCGACGTAGCGCTTGAGAAAGCGAGAGGGTGGGCTGAAACGATAGTTGAAATGGATCATGAGCTTCTTGCCCGCCTGGCGCGCCGCCTGCAACATTCGCTCGGCCTCTTGCGCGTTGGTGGCCATGGGCTTTTCGCAGAGCACGTGCACCCCGGCTTGCAGGGCCGCGATGGTCACTGGTGCATGGAGATAGTTGGGTATGGCCACGCTCACGGCGTCCATCCCGCCGGCACCCAGCATCTCATCGACGGTCGTGTACGTGGCGGCCCAGGGGTACAAGGCCTTGTACTCAGCCAGCAGTTTCTCGTTCATGTCGCAGAGGGCCACGATGTCCGCCTTGCCCGAGTCCTTGTAGGCCCTGGCATGATGGCGCCCCATACCCAGCCCGATGATCCCAATTCTCACATTCATTTTCGCTACTCCTACATGTTATGGATGCCGCTCACGGCCCGTCGCAGAAGACGCGGCAGGATGCCGCGGCTACGTGGGCAGCTACAGCCGCACTTCGCGGCGCGTCTCGGCGGACAGATAGATGGCATCCAACACGGCCTGTACGTCGAGCACCTGCTGGGGCACCACCAGGCATTGCTGTTCGCCACGAGCGCACGCGACAAAGTGCGCGATCTCCTGGGTGTGCGCTTTGACCTCCGGCAACGACGCGGGCGTAATATCCACCAGATTGTCGTGCATCTCTTTGTAGATGCGCAGCGGACTCATAAAAGCGCCCCCGGCCGTGCCCAGGATGCGGGTCTCGGAGAACTCTTTTTCGATATTGGCCGCCCAACTCGCGCGCAGGAGGAGTGTGGCGCCATTTTCAAAGCGCACCATGGCCACGCCCATGTCATCGACGTCGAACTTGTCCGCGTCCCAATGCGCCCAGACACTGACCACATCCTGACGTTTGCCAAAGGCAGCGTAGGTGGCGCCGGTAACGGCCACGGGCTTGGGGTTGCCCATCAGCCACATGGTGTGGTCGAGGGTGTGGACCCCGATATCGATGAGCGCGCCGCCCCCCTGCATGCTCTTCTGTGTAAAAACGCCCCACCCAGGGATGCCGCGACGACGCATGCACGTGGCCTCGCCATAGTAGATATCGCCGAGGTCGCCAGCATCGATAAAGCGCTTGAGAGCCTGAGCCTGGCTGGTAAAGCGCCAGTGCAGGCCTATCTGCAATACTTGGCCCAGCCTTGCTGCCGTATCCACCATCTCGCGGCCCTCGGCCAGGTTCATGGCGATCGGTTTCTCGCACAAAACATGGAGCCCGGCCTTCAAAGCCGCTATCGTGGCCTCCTTGTGGCTGACGTTGGGCGTGCAGACCGAGACGACATCCAGGCGCTCCTTCTTAAGCATCTCCTCGTAGCTATCATAGGCCCGCGGAATCTCGAACTCTTCGGCCACGCGAGCCGCTTGCCCGGGCAGCACATCGCATAGAGCCACGAGCTCTACATCTTTCTGTGCCAGATAGCCAGGGATGTGTGCATAGCGGGCGATGCCCCCTGCTCCGATGATACCGGCGCGGATAATCCTTGCCACAATAAGCCTCCTAGCCTAGGTTTTGTGCAACCAGAGGCCGAATCACGAAAAACGGCCTAAAAGCC
>CAYQDH010000576.1:0-368 GCA_964416075.1 uncultured Anaerolineales bacterium
CTCGCCAAGTCGGAGACCTACGCCCACGTGGGCACTCTCTACGACATCGGCACGGTCAAGCGGGGCACATGGGAGGTGGCGATCCAGAAGACGCTCAAGTCGAACGCCGGTAAGGTCGTGCTGGCTTCGTTCGGCCAGGCACAGCCGGGCACGCTGGACGAAGCCGTGCGCGTCATCGACGAAATGCCCGTGTTCGACGCCACCGCCGGGTACAACCGCTACGACTTTTGCGTGAACCGCGCAGAGAACAGGACCCTGGCCATCTCGCTGATGGAGTCGCAGGCGCACCTGGACGCTCTGCGGGCCAGCCCCGATCTCGCCGAGGCCTATGCCAAGACCAGGCAGTTTATCGTCCCCGGCTCGGCGGA
>CAYQDH010000576.1:378-3483 GCA_964416075.1 uncultured Anaerolineales bacterium
GGGCCCAAATAGGAGGCCTGCCGGGTCAGGCTGGCAAACGGACGAAGAGGCGCGACGACCTCGCCGGGCGCTGGGGCTCACACAGTGGCCCCCGCCTCATCGCCCGGCGAGTCTACGCCGTTCGAATTTCCTCCACGCGATAGTTGCGCATCATGCCGCTATCCTCGTGTTCGAGGTTGTGGCAGTGATAGACGAAATCGCCCGTGAAATCGGCAAAGCGCAGCAGCAGCTTGACGCGCTCGCCGGGCATGACCATGATCGTATCCTTCCACCCCTCATCCACATAGCCTTCGCGCACGGTGTCATAGCCCGCCCCGAGCTCCGGCAACACCTGGCGCTCGATGACATTGAACTGCAGGCCATGGATGTGCAGCGGATGGGCCATGCCATTGGGTTCCATGGGGTGGCCGGGGTTGCGAGCGTTGACGAACTCCCACACCTCGGTGCTATCGAGCGCCACCCTTTCCTCCTCGGCAACCTCATCCATCTCGAAGACTCGGCCGTTGATCAGCCACTGCATCCCTTGTAGCGAGATCACGAATCGGCGGGGGGTATCACGGTTGACAGCGTCTTCCAGCCTATGCCGCACGATAGTCGAGAGCAGTTGCGGCAGCGACAGGGTCTCCTGCTCCTGGCGCGCGATGCGCACCTTCATCACGGCCATCGGCGCGCCCAGCGGGGGAGCGTCGCTCGCGCCCATCATGGGCATGGCGTCGCTTTCCGCGCCCTCGAAGCGCAGGCTCTCCAGCGCGATCTCATCGCCCACCCTGCGCCCACTCCAATCGGCCCACAGCTCCAGGCGCTCGCCGGGTGCCAACATCACGTAGGGGCGCTCGACGGGCGTCTCCAGCAGGCCGCCATCGGCGCCCAGCACGACGAGTGGGGCGCCGTCACTCCAGGCCAACTTGTAGATACGCGAGTTGGAGCCGTTCAGCAGCCGCAGGCGGTAGGCCCGCGTGGCGGCGTCGAGCACGAAATCGGGGCGACCATTGACCAGGACCTGTTGCCCCAGGAATCCCATCATGCGGGTCATCATTCCACCCATGCCGCCGCCCATGCCCCCCATCCCGCCGCCCATCCCGGGCATGCCCCCCGCGCCGCCGCCCAGGTAGACGAACTGGTTGTCCCGGTCGAAGGTGCGATCCTGGATCACCAGGGGCACATCCTGGGCGCCCGAGGGCAGGCCAGCCCGAGATTCTTCATCGTCCGTGACGATGAACAGGCCTGCCAGGCCCTTCATCACCTGCAGGCCAGTCAGCATATCGGGGTGAGGATGGAACCAGTAGGTGCCGGCCCGGTCGGTGACGGTGAAATCATAGATATAGCTGCGGCCCGGACTGACCGCATAGCGAGGATGCCCATCCATCTCTTCCGATAGGTGAAGCCCATGCCAGTGAACGATGGACGACTGGCGCGCGTCGGGCAAGTCATTGGCAAACACGACCCGCACCCATGCGCCTTTGTGCACACGGATAACGGGACCCACGTAGCTATCGGGTAGGGACTGCACACTCGCCGGGTCGCCACGGGTGACCGTGGCTTGGTACCGCCAGACTCTTGTTGCGCTGCCGGAGAGCAACGGCACCAAGGCCTCTGTCGCCTTGAGCGTGATCTCGAGGTCGGGGCCGGAACCGTTGTTTTCAAAGGGGCTGGCCGTGGGCTCGCCTCGAGCGGTCGGACTGGCGATCCGCTCGGCGTCGCCCTGGGTGACCTCCGGTGAGGCCAGGCAGGCGCCAAGCACCCCGCTGGCCAACAAGGCTCCGCCTAACCCGGCAAAGCGTAAAAATCGCCTTCGACTCAGAGCAACCGCCATGGCATTCTCCCTATCACCAGAACCCTTTGTTGGCATGTGGGCGCCACGATGAGCGCGCGCTACTTTCATTATAGCACCCGCCCCACCCGGCGGGAACGTGCGTTAGACGGACGTGTCATGCGTCTTTCGCAGGATATCGTTTCTCTGTTGCATTATCATTGACAACGGAAAACGAGGCCCTATAATACCTTTGGCAACGCGGTGCAGCAGCAAAGATCGCCTGGAGCCGGCCCTATGGCGACGGCGGGGACTGAGGTGTCCGACTAACCGCCCAAGATCTGTCTCATGTATGGATGAGATGGCATCTGGGGCGGTTTTTCTATCTTGCCCTTGGCGCAAGCCCGGCCCTCGGGCCGTTCGAGCGAGGCGACCGGTATTCATGGCGCGAGGCCATGGGGGCGGCGCCGCAGATATGCATGCTTGGCGCGGCATAGAGAGCGGGCGGGCAAGATGCCCGCCGTACAGAAGAGGCAAGCCGGAGGCTCGCCGTACATTTCGGAAGGAGGGATGATCGGCCATGGCCAAGTATCTCACGCAAAGCCTGTACAGCACCGAGGGGGTCAAGGGATTAGTTAAAGAAGGGGGCCTTGCCCGGAAAGAGGCCATCGCCAAGGCCTTGGCCACCCTGGGGGGCAAAGTAGAGTCGTTCTACTTTGCCTTTGGCACGGACGACCTGTTCATGATCGTGGACCTGCCCGACAACGTGAGCGCCGCAGCGGCGTCGCTCATCGCCAACGCCTCCGGCGCCAGTAAGTACACCATGACCGTGCTGATCACCCCGGAGGAGATGGACCAGGCGGCCAAGGTGGCGCAAGAGATGACCCCGGCCTATCGTGCGCCAGGGCAGTAAAGGAGGCTATCCGTGGCCAAATATCTCATCCAAGCGACATATACCAGCGAAGGAATCAAAGCGGTCATCAAAGAGGGCGGCACGGCGCGCAAAGAGGCGGTTACGAAGCTCTTTACCGCCATCGGCGGCAAGGTGGAGGCTTTTTATTTCGCCTTTGGCACGCCCGACCTGTACATCATCCTGGACCTGCCCGATAATATCAGCGCCGCTGCCGCATCACTACCCGTGAATGTGTCAGGTGCGGCCAAGGCTAACGTGACGGTGTTGGTCACTCCCGAAGAGATGGACCAGGCCGTCCAGCTGGCGCAGAGGATGATGCCTACGTATCGCGCGCCGGGACGGTGAACGGTGGGCGGTGGGCGGTGGGCGGTGAGCGGTGAACGGTGAACGGTGAGCGGTGAGCGGTGGGCGGTGGGCGGTGAGCGGTGAGCGGTGAGCAGTC
>CAYQDH010000577.1:0-3461 GCA_964416075.1 uncultured Anaerolineales bacterium
GCTGGACGCCGAGGGAAACCCGATATACAGTGAATGAGACAAAAACATGACGGGCGGGGACGCTTGTGGTGCACTCCCCGGACCAACTAACGACCATAAGGAGGATGTATGTCCGACAGCATACCGCGCATCACCGAGATTCGGGCCATCCCTCAGCAAGAGTTCCACGAGGGGAAGCAGCTGGATACGGCCCGCAACGTCTACACCTTGATCGAGGTCCTAACCGACGCGGGTATCACGGGGATCGGCAGTTCCTACACCAGCACTGACCTGGTCAACGCGGCCATCGGACGCTTATACGACCTGCTCATTGGCGAGGTGGCCATCGAGCCGGAGCGGATCCACGAGAAACTGGAGCAGTCCGGCTTTTGGTGGGGACGTGGCGGCACCATCACGCATGCCATTAGCGGGATCGATATCGCCCTGTGGGATATCTTTGGCCAGGCCACGGGGCAGCCCGTCGCGCGCCTCCTGGGCGGCTATTATCGCGACCGGGTCAAGCCCTACGCATCGCTGAGCATGACCCGTGATCGCCTCAAGCCGGACCTAGAAGACGCCATGGCGCGCGGCTTTCGCGCCTTCAAGCTCGGCTGGGGGCGCTTTATGCGCACCGGGAACCCCACCGACGACGAGGCCATTATCCGCATGACCCGCGAGACCGTGGGCGATGGCGAGATCATGGTGGACCCGGGTGGCTCGCAGCAGTTCTGGGCGCACAATTTCAAGACGGCTCTGCGCACCGCCGATATGCTGGCAGACTATGGCGTGGTCTGGTTCGAGGAGGCGCTGCCCCCCGACGATCTGGAGGGCTTTAAGCTCTTGCGCGCCCACTCCAAGGTGCTGATCTCTTCGGGCGAAGTGCTCACGCGACGCCAGAGTTTCCAGCCCTTCTTGGAGCAAGGCGCGCTCGATCTGGTGCAACCCGACTGCACGAAGGTGGGCGGCCTCACCGAGGCCAAGCATATCGCTTGGATGGCTTACCATCACAACATCCTCACCGTGCCCCATGGCTGGAACACGGCCGTGGGCCTGGCGGCGGACCTGCATCTCGTCGCGGCGCTTCCCACCGGCAAGTGGGTGGAGTATCACCAGCCATCTCAGGTGATCGATGAGATCGTCACCGAGCCATTCCAGTTCGATGCAGAGGGCATGCTGCACGTGCCTACAGCCCCGGGCCTGGGGCTGAGCCTCGACTGGGGCGGCATCGAAAAGCTATCCTACGGCACTTACAAGCATCGATAAGAGGAGAGGCGAAACCATGTTTGACCTTTTATTGAGGGGCGGCCAGGTGCTCGATGGCCTGGGATCGCCGATGTACCGGGCGGATGTGGCTATCCAAGGTGGGCATATCGCCGCGGTAGGCGACTTGAGTGCGGCGGAGGCGGCGCGTACCCTGGATTGCACGGGGCTGTGCGTGTCGCCTGGCTGGGTGGATATCCACGGCCACGCCGACTGGAACGTGCTCGAGTATTCGTTGGGCCTGAACCTGCTCATTCAGGGCAGCACCACGACCGTCGCCGGTAACTGCGGCGGGGCCCCCGCACCCATGAGCGGGCAGGCCACCGAGCTCCTGAAACAGAACAAGCTGCGGGGCACCGGATCGGTGGCCAAGATGCACGAGCGCCATCCGGATGGTCGCTGGAACATGGCCGACTTTTTGGATGCTGTGGAGGAATCTAGGCCTGGGGTCAACTATATCCAGCTGGCCGGCCACAACGCCATTCGTAGCTGCGTCATGGGTCACGACGAACGCCAGGCCATGCCCGATGAGGTCAGGCAGATGCAGGCCTGGGTCGATGAATGCATCGAGCAGGGCGCGTTCGGCATGTCCAGTGGGTTGGTATTCATCCCTGGCTGCTGGTCCAACACCGAAGAGGTGATCGAGCTGGCCAAGGTGGTGGCCAAGCACAACGGCCTCTACGCCTCGCACATCCGCGGCGAGCGAGAGACCAACATCGAGGCAACGCAGGAGTTCATCCGCATCTGTGAAGAGGGCGGAGCTCGGGGCCAGGTCTCGCATATGCAGAGCAAGTTCCCCGTCTTTAGCCGCGGCGTGCAAAAGATCGAGATGCTCGACGCTGCCCTGGGGCGTGGGGTCGATGTGGCGTGCGACTACGAAGTGTATATGAATCCCGGCACGCTGGCCGGCTTTCTGCAGATCTACCACTATACGCGAGAGGAATTGCTGCAAAAGCTGCGCACCTACCAGGGGCGAGCAGAGCTCAAGCACAAGATGCGCACCATCGGCCCGTGGCATCCGCTGGGGCGCTTT
This sequence comes from uncultured Anaerolineales bacterium, assembly GCA_964416075.1. GTDB lineage: Bacteria > Chloroflexota > Anaerolineae > UBA1429 > UBA1429 > CAYQDH01. The sequence continues at coordinate 2,273 of CAYQDH010000577.1, forward strand.
GGACCGGGTGGGGTGGCCTATCGGCGCGCCTGGTACAAGGTGATCATCTGGGATTGCCCGCATGATCGCAGCCTGCAGGGCAAATCGGTTGCCGCGGTCGCCGCAGAGCGCGGCATCGATGGCGAGGACGCCCTCTTTGACCTCTTTGTCGCCGAGGATGGGCGTGGCCCGCGCATCATCCACGACTATATCGAGGACGAGCATTTCAACATCCTCCCCTGGCCCTATTGCATCATGCCCAGCGTGGATACCGGGCTCTACGATCCGGCGGCCTACTACCAACCCATCGACCTGCGTTGCCAGAAAGAAGTGGGCTATGCCGCCACCATGGGCATGTTCACCCGCTTCTTGGGCCAGTTCGTGCGTGAGGAAAAGGTCATCAAGCTGGAGGACGCGGTGCGCCGCATGACCTCCTTCGCCATGCAACGGGTGGGCATTACCGACCGCGGGGTGATCCGTCCCGGCGCCTGGGCCGATATCACCGTGTTCGACAACGACACGGTGGCCCTGCGAAGCATGGATCCCGACCCGAACGTGATCGAGACCTTTTACCCTGTGGGGATCAGTTATGTGCTAGTGAACGGCCAGCTGACCATGGAGGGCCACAAGCACACCGGGGCACGCGCCGGACAGGTGTTGCGGTCGAACTGACAGATGGGCGGCCCTCACCCCAACCCCTTCAAGCCCGCGCTGCCCATGACCGTCACCGTGCGCATGAAGACGGTCGAGAGCGCCGAGGCCGTTGCCCTAGAGCCCGGCGTCGACCGCGTGGATGACTACACCGTGCAGGCCCGCGTCAACCGCCAATGCGCCGTCGTCCAGTAGCTCGTGGGCACCGGCCTCAACATGCCCGAGCGGAGCCTCACATCATGAGTCGGAGGCCCCTCGTTTCCGGAGGGAACTGAGAATTAACACCGATGAACCAGATGGAAGAGGATAAACACCGATAAGAAAAGATACATTTCCTTCTCTCTTATCTGTGTTCATCCTCTTCCATCGGTGTTCATCGGTGGTTCCTTCTCGGAATGTCTCGTATAGGAGAATCATATGCCTTCTCACGTGCGCGTCGCGAGCGCGAATTTCGGTAGCACGCTCAAGAAGGACCTCGATGTCGACTGGCGCCTCACCTCATCCAACGAGGTGCTAGAGCAGGTCGATCGCACCCTGGATGTACTGGAGGAGATGGTCC
>CAYQDH010000578.1:0-1255 GCA_964416075.1 uncultured Anaerolineales bacterium
AGAGCCTGCCCTGAGTGAAGCGAAGGGGTGACGGCCGCGCCGACTTGGGCAACGCTCTGCGCTGGGGCGCCGTTCGACCCGAGAAACCGCTATGCATAGGGAGCGATGCCCAGGTCTCCTGGGCATTGCTCTACTACCTGACGAACGCCTTGAGCGCCATGGGCAACCACACCCGGTAGATCTCGCCCGGCTCAGTCGGCGAAAGGGTGGGCGTCGGCGTCAGCGTGGCCTCCTCGGTGGCCGTGGGGCTCGGCGTGTGGGTGGGCGTGTTCGTCGCCGTGGCCGTGGGCAGTCGCCGGTCGTAGAATACGATCGGCCCCACCGAGCCCGCGGCGGGCGGCTGGAACTCGACCGTGTTGGCGTTCACCGCCGTGCCGTCAAAGCCGGAAGGCAGGGCCACGCGATCCGAGGAGTAATCGTACGGGTCGGTCTCGATGATGCGGTGCAGCGAGGGCACCGGCGAAAAGCCAAAGGCATAGTTGCCGCTCGAGTCGGTGGTCTTTTGGCTGATCAGCGACCAACTGCCGCTCTCGTTGCGGTACAGGCTCACCGTCACGCCCGCCAGCCCTTCCTCGGTGGCCACATCGCGCACATAGCCAAAGAAATAGCGCCCGTCGGGGGTCTTGCTGGGAGTCGGCGTTTTCGTCTTGGTCGGCGTATCGGTCGGTGTATTGGTGGGCCCTACGGTAGGGGTGTCGGTGGGCGGTACCGGCGTGTCGGTGGGTGGCACCGGCGTGTCGGTTGGCTGGGGCGAACAGAACCGCCGCGTGGAGCTCCACGGGCCGTCGCCGCATGCAGCCACCGCTTTCACCCGCCAATAGAGGCAGATGCCCGAACTCAGCTCGGGCAGTGCGTACGACGTTGCCGTGACGCCCGATTCCTCCAAAGTCTTGTCCGCAGGGAACGACGAATCGTCGGACAACTGCCCGGTGTAGCTTTCGGCGCCATCGACTGCGGTCCACTGCAGAACAATCCCTGCAGGGCCGACGGTGGCGCCATTGGCAGGATAGGTCAACGTTGGAGCCCCTAACGGCGGGTCACACTCTTGCAGGCCCTCGTCGCTCCTGACGACGGCGCCCACGGAACCAGCGGCCAGGGCCATGGCCACTATCAGCAAGATCAGGGCCAGTAAAGGTCGGGCCAAGTGCTTGTGTCGCATCGATATGTGCTCCTTTGGCTAGTCTTTCGAGCCAGGTAATGGCTCTACACTACACGATTTCCCGATAGACAATCTACAGGAGCACAAAATCGTTGT
>CAYQDH010000578.1:1265-3447 GCA_964416075.1 uncultured Anaerolineales bacterium
GTCAAGTGCTTGCGCAACGATTTCACTGGCATCATCTCCCTCTTGCCCATCAGGCTTGTGCGCCGAGCCTTTTCTGACGCATAATGCGCGCTACAAACAAGTGGCGCGAGGGGTGGGGCTGGATATGCAGAGCGATCTGGCACAGCACGTGGCTACGGGGCGCACACTGCCGCGGCGTGTGCTATTGCGCTTCTGTGGAGCTGGCATGGCCTGGCTCTTGGCGGGATGCAGCACCCGGCCCGGCCGGGGCGCCCCGCACCAGCCACCTCCGGAGCGCGGGGTACAGCCCACGCCAAAAACACCTCCCAAGGAGACAGAGATGAACGACGCTTGGAGCATTCGTAACCGATCGCTGGTGGTGAGCTTGGAGCAGGCCGATGGCACGTTCGCCGTGCTCGACCGGCGCACCGGGCGCACCTGGTCGCAGCGGCCGTTAGGCGCGCATGGAGCCATCGTCTCCGCCGAGCGGCAAGACGACGCCCTGCGCTACGTCTGGCACGACGCCGCTGCCGGGATGCAGGTGCGCGTGACGCTGCAGCTGCGCGGCGAGGAGCCCGAGCTGAGCGTGACCCTGGAGGGGGAGGGCCGGCTCGCGGCGCCGCTGGCTTATCCCCACCCTTTCGTTAGCGACTCGGGCACGTACCTGGTGGTGCCCATGAACGAGGGGATCTCTTACCCCGTGGATGACGCTTCCATCGATCCCATGACCCTCATCGCCTACGGCGGCCACGGCATCTGCATGGCCTTCTTTGGCGCCACCGATGGCCAGCAGGGGGTGATGGGGTTGATCGAGACCTCCGACGATGCGGCGATCCGCATCGACCGCACCGAGGGCCGGCTGTGCATCGCCCTGCAGTGGAATGCGCAAAAGGGCGCTTTGGGCGAGGCGCGCCGGCTGCGCTACATCTTTTTCCGGCGCGGTGGGCATGTGGCCATGGCCAAGTACTATCGTCGTTACGCGCAAGAGCAGGGCCGCTTTGTCACCTTGGCGCAAAAGCGCGACGAGATCCCCGCCGTGGACCGGCTGATCGGCGCGCCGAACGTGTGGTGTTGGGAGAGCCCCGTTCCGTTGGCCACCGAGATGCGCGCCCTGGGCATGCACCACGTGCTCTGGAGCTCGTGCAAGGACCCCGCCGATATCCGGGCCATCAACGCTCTGGGCTATCTCACCAGCACCTATGACATATACCAGGATGTGATGGACCCCGCCACCTACCCGGTCCTGCAATATATCCATGGTCGCTGGCCGGAAAAGGCCTGGCCCGACGACCTGATGATCGGCCCAGATGGGGATTGGATCAAGGGCTGGCAGATCGAGGGCAAGGACGGCGTGATGCACCCCTGCGGCGTCACCTGCGACCGCCAGGCGCCGCCCTACGCCCAGGAGCGCATCGCCCGCGAGCTGGAGACGCTGCCCTACAACTGCCGTTTCATCGACACCACCACCGCCACCCCCTGGCGCGAGTGCTACGATCCGCGCCATCCCCTCACCCGCGGCGAGAGCCGGGCCTGGAAGATGGAGCTCTTGCGCTTGGTCAAGGATTTCGGCCTCGTGACCGGCACCGAGACGGGGCACGACGCGGCGGTGCCCTATGTGCACTATTTCGAGGGGATGCTCAGCCTGGGGCCCTATCGCGTGCCCGACGCCGGGCGGCGCATGCAGCAGATCTGGGACGAGGTGCCCGAGCGCGTGGCCAAATTCCAGATGGGCCAGCGCTACCGCCTGCCCCTCTGGGAGCTGGTGTTCCACGAGTGCGTGGTGGCCCACTGGTACTGGGGCGACTATAACAACAAGCTCCCCGCCCTGTGGGACAAGCGCGACCTGTTCAACATCCTCTACGGCACGGCGCCGATGTTCATGTTCAATGGCGACCTGTGGGCCAGGAGCCAGGCGCGCTTCTTGCAGAGCTACCGCGACGTGTGCCCCGTGGCCCGCGCCGTGGGCTATGCGGAGATGACCGATCATCGCTTCCTCACCGCCGACCGCGACGTGCAGCAGACGGCCTTCGCCAACGGGGTGACCATCACCGCCAACTTTTCGGCGCAGGACTACACCCTTCCCGGGGGCCCCACGCTCCAGCCGATGGGCCACCACGTAGAGGGAATCGACGCCTAGCGCCGGTTTTCCGGCTTGCCATGACAGGGAGAAAGGAACACAGATTCATCGGTGGTGCATCTCCCA
>CAYQDH010000579.1:0-3440 GCA_964416075.1 uncultured Anaerolineales bacterium
CCTTCGCCACGCTGTGGCAGGCCAGCCAAAGATGGTACAAGGTGAAGATGACTGACTTTGAGATCCAACAGCTCGTGCTCTTGCGCAAGGAACTAGGAATCGAGCTGCAGGAGAGCTGCCGAACACATCGTCAGGCCGCCTAACTCATGCCGCTGCTTTTACAGGAGTTCTGGGACTTGACCTCTAGGATCTGGAAGAACTTTTTCAGGGCGACTCGCCCGAACCATGAACTCGACAATCAGTGCCCTTCGCCGGGGCCTATACTCCCTGTTCCCACTAGGTCACGCATCACGACCCGGACCTGGCCAGCCATTCCAGAGCACCGGGCGTATGCAGCCAGGCCAGCGCCTGACCAGCCACGCAGTCGATCGCCTCGCTCTCCTCGCCCCACGTGATGAACTCTGGCATCCGCTTGGGCAAGCGCTTCTTCCCGAGCAGGTAGCCCGGCACGTGCGGGTTCGCCCTTGTGGCGTCGGCGAGCAGCTTGCGTGCAGCCCGAGTATCCCCCTTGGTTCGGAAGGCGAACAGGGCCCGCCCGTAGAGCCAGTCAGCCGCTGCGTCGTCGGGGTAGAGCTGGAAGAGCTTGGCCAATTGCCCGGCGTCGGCTCCCGTCGTCAACAGGCAGCTCAAGAGCACGTAGCGGTTGCCCTGGTTGTCCCCCGGGTTCAGCCGCAAGAGCTCCCAGGAGTGCGCGATGGACTCCTCGCGCCGCCCGATCTCCCAGAGACACCGCGCCAGTCCTGCGCGGGCTCGCATATAAGGCCGAGTCTCGACAAGGCCCCAGAAGCGCCCGGCATCTCTCTGGAATACCTCGGGCCCGAGCGCCCGCTCACCGGCGGCCACCCCCTCGGCATAGAGCCCCATCGCCTCCTCGACGGATCGCGCCGTGTCTTCCGCCAGGAGCACGTATGCATCCGCGCAATCGGGGGAGATCTTTAGGGCCTTGCGGGCGAGGCTCACCCGCTGTGCTCCCTGGGCTTCCCAGGCGCTGTACATGAGGTCCTGGGCCTGCTCGACCGGACTCGTGGGCTGCCGCCGGGGGATGCTGCCCTTCAGGGTCTGAAGATAGGCGTTGGCCTCTTCGATTGAGCCGAACTCCTGCTCCGACAGCAGCCTGCCGATGTCTGACATCATCCTCTCCATGGCGCGCCGGTCGGGCATCGGCGCGGGTGTGGGCGAATCGTCGCCGGCGCCGCCTTGACTCGGCGGAGGAGTAACCTGCTTGCGCCGCTGACCAGCCGACGAAGGAGTAACACCAGACTGCCTCTTGCTCCGACGCGTCCCCATTGGTCTCACCTCAACCTTCCAGCTACCCCCCGTTTGCAGTCATTATACTCCCCAGCAGCGGCGCCAGCAATCCCGCCACCACGTCCTCCGGAATCGGCGCCCGAGCCACAACGTGGGGCCACAACTCAATGGGGGGCGCTGCCACGGGGCTACTGGCGAGCCGGATCGTCTCCAGGCTGGGAAACGAAAATCCGACTATACGGACGGGTAGTCCGATAGCCGGATTAGGGGTTCAGTGCGCCCAGTGCGGGTCGAACGCACAACCTACGGATTCGAAGTCCGGGACTCTATCCATTGAGCTATGGGCGCGATTGGGGCGAAGACGCGGCAGGATGCCGCGGCTACACCTAGCGAACAGAATCAACGGAAGAATTGTAGACTCGATAGGCCGCCGTGTCAAAAAGATGGGCTTACCCTATTCGGGCACATGAGATACGATGGCGCCATGAGATCGCAACAGATGATGAATCTGTGGGATAGGGAGCTCAGCGACCTCGATGCCCGTCTGGGCTGTGAGTGCGGCCATAGCGCCAGCGGCCTGGCCGGTGGCCATACAGGTGGCTTGCACGCGCAGGGCAGAATTGGCCAGGCGATCGCTGGAGATGCAGCGCCCGGCCACGACCAGGTTGCGGCTACGGCGGGGCAGCATCGCCCCGCGAGGGACGGTGGGCACGACGCCCTCAGCCAGCTGGCGGCAGTCGAGCCCGCCCATGTCGCTGGTGTGCAGGTCGATGGGGTAATAGGCGTAGCACAAGGCATCTTCCCAGAGCCGGCCCGTGGCGTAATCCTGTGCGGTGATCGTCTGCTGGCCCACGATGGTGGCCGTCTCTCGGACGCCGCACTCGGGGGCCAGGTAATCGATGGTCAGGCGTTCCAGGCCTGGCTGAGCGCGCAGAAAACGATAGACCCGGCGCACGGCCCTGCGGGCCTCGATCTCCAGGGTGGTGCGCTCCTCGCTGGTGCGAGCGTTGATGTGGTGGATGTGGTTGGCCGTGCCGCCGTGCTTGCGCAGCCAGGTTCCCACGTCGGCGCGATCGGTGCACCAGCTCACGTCGGTGTACGAGAGGTTGCCCAGCCGCACTTGCTGCTCGAAAGCGTCGTTGATGGCCGGGATGTCCAGGGCCTCCAGGTCATAGCCCGAGGCGGCGCAGACCAGGCTGGCCGGCTGTGGGTCGTGGGGGATACGCAGGTCGTATCCTGCTAGCGCAACCGCGTTGGCGTCGCCGGTGCAGTCCACCAACACCCTGGCCGTCACCATGCTCAGGCCGGCTTTGGTGCACAGGAACACGCGCCAGTCGTCTCCTGCGCGCTCCACATCCGCAATCATTGTGTGCAGCAGAAGGGCGGCGCCGGATTCCAGGACAGTCTCGTCGCACAGGGCCGGATAGAGGGCGCGGTCGACCCACACCTGCTGTTGCCAATGGTGTTCCGGCGCGGCAGAGAAATCGGGGAGCGCGCCGCCTGTTTCCTGCACGCAACGTGTGACGATCTCCCAACCGATGCCCGCGATGATCTGGCGACCCCAGGCGTGAAAGAGGCCAGGGAAGTTGACGCCGCCCAGGGTGGTGGTGCCGCCGAGCATGCCGCTCTTTTCTACGAGCAATGTGCTGGCGCCAGCGCGGGCGGACTGAGCGGCGGCACACACACCGGCAGAGCCCCCGCCTATGATCACCGTATCGTAAATGGGACGGGTGGTAAGATCAGGCATCTTGGTTATCCCTGGATGTGGGTGAGGTGGGGCTTGGCTCGTCCGCGGGCAGGCGCGGTGGCTTGCGCAGCCCATCGCGCAGATGGGTGAGGGCCATGATGGGATGCCGATAGAGCATGCGCGGTCCGGCATAGCGCATCACACTCTGCATTCTCTGGCGCATGTCGGAGCGGTAGCAGTGGATCGGGCAGCGGGCACAGGTTGGCTTGCGGCCCTGATAAGGGCAGCGGCGCAGCCGCGTGAGGGCGTAGAGTTCGAGTTCCTGGCACTCGGAGCAGAGGCGCTTGTCGGTATCATGTTGGGCATGGCAGTACAGGCGGATCATCGCTTGCGCTGTCTCCGCTTCTCTGTGGATCCTGGATTTTGGCTTGGGCATGGGGCACTCCAAAGGTCGATTAGCCGCGCCGAGCTATTCGCGATCCAGATGGTCGCTGTGCGTAGTCCG
>CAYQDH010000580.1:0-3421 GCA_964416075.1 uncultured Anaerolineales bacterium
GGAGGCGGCGATCATCGATGGGGCCTCGTACTGGCAGGTGCTTTACAGTGTTTTCCTGCCCATCTCGATCCCCGCGTTGGCCACACTGACGCTCTTTGGCGCCGTGGGCCACTGGAATGCCTGGTTCGATGGCCTGGTGTTGATCGCCGACCGCGCCAAGATCCCGTTGCAGACCTTTTTGCGCACCATCGTTATCCGCATGGATATGAACGAATTGATGCGCAAGCCGGAGGATTTCGGGCTCTATTCCGACAAGTCGCTGCGCGCGGCACAGACGTTGGTGACGGTGGTGCCCATCCTGGTGGTCTATCCGTTCCTGCAGCGTTACTTTATCCATGGCATCACGCTGGGGGCGGTGAAGGGCTGATGCGGATGGGTTGCATGCAGAAGCGAGAAGGCTGTCCTGTGACGGCATGACACTTTTCCATCTTCTCGTGCTGGCTGTCAAGCGGCTTAAGAGCCGCCTCGGCCTGACCAGTCTTTTTCTCTTGGCCACCGTCCTGGCCATCGGCGTGGTCGCTTGCATCCCCGTCTTTGCTGGCGCGGTGAGTGCGCGCATCCTGCAAGAGGAATTGGGGATGTTGAGCGACACACGCCGCCACATACGCCCCTTTAGCGTGCGCTATTACGCATCGGCCACAGCAAGTCGCCCCCTGGATATCGGCGAGGTAGACAAGGTCCGCGATTGGTTGACGCAATCCCTGCTGCGATCCGTGGACGTGCCTCTGGATGCCATCTATGTCGAAGTGCAAAGCCCTCGTTACGATCTCATGCCTACAGAGGGGGATACGCGCTACGACGAGGAATCGCTGGACCAGGTGTATGTGGTCTATGCGGAGGGGGTGGAGCAAGTACTGGGTGACAGCGAAGGCGCGCCTTTTGGCCAGGAACAGGACGCGGCCCTGCTCAACGTGTGGATCCCCAGGCGCTATGCGGATGAGCACAATCTGCGCGTCGGCGAGAGGTATGTCGTCGGCAATCTATACGATCCCGCCAAGGGGCGGATGCCCGTGCTCATCGCGGGCATCTGGGAACCTCGCGATCCCGATGATCAGTTCTGGTGGTACACCGATACCATCTGGGATACGGACGGCCTGCTCCTGACCACACGCCAGGCCTATGAACGCCACGTCTATGCCGTGCACCCAGCCAAAACCCAGGTGGTCAACTGGCGTTTTGTGATGGATGAGCAGCGGATGAACTTTTCGCGAGCACAGCAGTACATCAACGGGCTCAAAGGGGTGCAGAAAGAGGTCGAGCTGCGCCTGCCGCGGGGGGGCATGGACAAAGCCCCGACCGAATACCTCCTGCGGGGCGAGAGACGCAAGAACGCCTTGACGGTGGTCTTGCTCGGATTCAGTGTCCCCTTGCTGATTCTCATTCTCTATTCTGTGGTGGCGCTGTCGGCCGTGCTGGCGCGCTTTCAGGCTCAGGAACTGGCCATGCTCACCAGCCGCGGCAGCTCGCGCATACAGATCGTGGTCTTTGCGTTGGTAGAGACGCTCTTCGTGCTGGTATTGGCCGTACCCCTGGGATTGGGCGCGTCACTGCTAATGGCGCGGTTTTTGGGGTACTCAAAGAGCTTTTTGACGTTCATTGCCCGGGATCCTTTGCCGGTCTATTTGAACTCGGTCGATTGGCGCCTGGTGGGAATCGTTGTGGCAGCCATCGCGTTGGCCCGACTGATACCCACAATGGGCAGCGGCGGACGAACTATCGTGCAGCAGGAACGGGCAAGCACCCGTTGGCGCTGGGTTGTTGGTCCTGCGCGCCTGCTGCTGATTGGCTTTTTCGTTGCCGCCACCTATTACGCCACCTATCGGTTAAGCCAGGTAGGAAACCTCGCCCTGATCAGTTGGGAGAGCGGGACCCCCTCGCATGACCCCTTGCTCCTGGCGGCGCCATCGCTCTTTTTCCTAACGGCGCCGATGATCCTGGCCGAGCTCTTTGTCATGCTGGTGCGCCCCTTGGGGTGGCTGGGCCGCCTGGCAAAGCCTATCGCTCTCTACCTGGGCATGCAGGACCTGGGCCGCGAGGGCGCGCAGTATCATAGCCCCACCTACATGCTCATCCTCTGCCTGAGCCTGGGCGTCTTTTACGCCTCGCTGGCCCTGAGTGCCGATACGTGGGCTGTCGACCGCCGCCGTTACGAGGTGGGAAGCGACCTGCTCTATAACCCACGGGGCACGGCCGTCGTGGCTGGGCGCTATGGCAAGGTGGATGAAGCGAGCGATTTCTACGAGCCCGCGTTCGCCGTGCCCCTATCAGAGTTCGAGCAGGCGCCGGGGGTGTTGGCGGTCACCCCGGTGGGCGAATTCGAGGCTTCAATCCTGGTGAGCAAGGTCCCCTTTGTGCGGCTGCTGGCCGTGGACCGGCTCACCTTTCCCCAGGTAGCCTATTACCGGGAGGATTATGCCCCGGAGACATTGGGCGTGCTGATGAACCGGCTGGGGAGCCGGCAAGACGCGATTCTGGTGCCAAGGCAGGTTGCCGCCGAATATCAGTTGGAGATGGGCAGCCGAATCAACCTCAACGTGCTGGTGGATGAGCAAACACGCGTAGCATACGATTTGACCGTTGTCGGGATTTTCGACTATTTTCCAACCATGTTCCACGACGAGGTCCCCATGCTGGTAACCAACCTGGAGTATCTGCAATCGCAGGGCGGCGGCCTCTTGCCCTATGGGATATGGATGCGCACTGACCCAAAAACCGAGCCCTCCAAGCTGGTACAGGGGATCATCAGCCGCTCGAAGGTCATCCCGGAACGGGTGGTAAACCTGCGTCAGATCCTGGAAAAGGATGCGGGCCGCCTGGAGCGGGTAGGGGTTTTCGGCATGCTATCCATCTGCTTTCTGGCAGGGACAGTACTGGCCGTGTTCGGGCTTCTGGTACACAATGCCGCCTCATTGCGAAAACGCTCGCTGCGCTTTGCCGTGTTGCAGGCTCTGGGGTTAGCACGCATCAACGTATTGCTGACCGTGTTCACCGAGTACCTGGGCGTAATGCTCTACAGCATCATCGCCGGGGTCGTCCTGGGAATCGTGGGGGCAACCATCTATGTGCCCTATTTCCAGTTGACGGAAGAGGCCGTAGCGCCTGTACCTCCTTACTTGCCACTGGTCGACCTGCCGCGAGCCGGGATCATCGCTTTGGTCATGGGCTTGGCGCTCGTGGCCGTGGAGGCCATGGTGCTATGGCGACTGCTGCGGATCAGGCTGTTCGAGACGCTGCGATTGGGCACGAGGGAGTAGGAGACAATTATGCCCGTACCGGATGTGCTATTTGGGCCCGAGATGCAGGAAAGGATGCTGCGGGGCATGGAGTCGGTGGCCAGGCTGCTGGCGCTCACCCTGGGTCCACTGGGAGGGAATATCATCCATCAGCGGGTGAACACCACCGAGCCCGAGTTGCTCACCGA